>CAYZIV010000053.1:0-7732 GCA_964478475.1 uncultured Gammaproteobacteria bacterium
CGGGTTTGTGGTTTTGCTTTCGGTTTTGTTTGCGGTTTTGTCTTCACTTTGAACTTTGAACTATTTGAACTTTGAACTATTATCGAGCCTCCGAAGCGCAAGTATTTCATATAATGCAATGACGAATCATTATAACTCATTATCAAGACCCGGTACTGATTAGTTCTTTTTTAAAATATTTTCTATCCGCTCGAATTCTAAATAATAACTCATTTTATGACCTTGTCTTTTTTCTAAGTCTGTTTTTAGTTGTTTTGCGATGTCTTCATAATATTTGGTTTTAAACTCATTAAATCTAACTTTCATTATTTTTACTTCACTACTATAATACGAATCATTAAGAATACAATAATAACTACTATCTACATTTTCTTCAAGGCAAGATTTGTGTCCAATTCTAAAATTATAAGGCGTTCCCGTTGTGTTGCAAACCATCCACCAAATCTCTATATCAGAATTAGTAGTATTAATTATTTTTAAGCATCTATCACAATAGCTTTTTTTTTTAGAAATTAGCAAGCGCTTAATGTTAAATACAATAATTTTGAACTTAGTTGATATTTTTTGATCGGGACTGATCCTAAGCATTGCATAAAATACACTTATAACAATAATGAATAAAATGGCAACAATTATAAGCAACACAAAAATATTTATGGGTAGCACAATTAGAATCCCAATTGCCTGAATAAGGAAACCCAAAAGAAGGATAAAAACTCCAATTTTGGCCCAGAAATTTAATACCTGATTCATAGTAGGATTTTGCAGTGCCAAATCCTTTCCAGTGCTTGCGCTTGTATTAAAATCAATTTCATTAAGTTGTTCAGCCAAGTCCTTGCCCGCAATTAGCGTCGCCCCAATAATTTCAAGCAAAAGCCCTAACATTAAAGTGATTGCTCCAAGAATTGAAATATTAGTCTTTACGATTGAACTTTGCACTTCTTTTTTTTGTTCATTTTGAAATTGTGTAATAATCTTCTCATTCTCGAAAATTTTTAACTCGAGTTTTTCCACCTGTCCTTTCAGCGCACCGGCAGTGAGATTAAATTTATTAATTAACATTTGTTGTTCTTCTTCCGAATCAGAAATTTCCTGAACATAGTTTTGTTGTTTTTCATTCCCTTGGGCGGTTTTCTCTTCGGCCAATAAATTAAAATAGAATAAAATCACTATTATTAAGATACAACCTATACGTAACATGTTTCTCAAAACACACCACCTGTTAACTTACTAGTGTTAGTAAATTATTTTTTATCTCCTGCCAGTCCTGATTCAAATCAATTGATGCGATCTTTATCTTATGATTGCCGTGCTGGAATGTGTATTTGAATTTTTTTTTCACTGTCGGATAAAGCAGCATTCCTTCACAGGCTTTTGCAAGTTCAGATTCTTTCTCTTGGTTTTTCAAATATGAAAATAACTGATACATATTTTCACTGCGAAACTTATCATTTCCAAACCTGGAAACAAACGCTTTCTTATAATATTTTGTATCAATTATTATTTTTCTCTCTTGTGACCGCAAAGTTATATCCGTTTCCATAATCGGCAGTACATTTTCCGGGTCTTGAGTCGTCAAATCCCATTGTATTCTTTCTCTGGAAACACCAAACTGCTTTTGTTCTCTTTTATAAAAGTTCCTCACAAATTCCTCAAACAACCTTGCCATTGCAGATTCTTCCCGATAAAAATCTTTAAAACAATATTTGCCTGTTTTTTCGTCTATAAAAATATTATCATGAATTATTTTACAGATTCTCAACGGCATATCATAATGATGGTTCATTTTGTTAAGCCTGACTCGCGCGAAATCCGAGTTTTTGATATTTATTATGCTTATCTCCGGGAATTTCAAATATACCCGATGCAAATCTGAAACAATATCCCTGCTGAGCCTGTCTGTTCCCAGCAATTTCCATATTGTGGTTTTTATTATCTGATTATAAAGAATATCATATACAAATTCGTCATAAACACATGTTGTTCTTCCGGATCCAAAACCATTCCTCTTAACTGTCTTCGTAATATTCAGCTTGCCTTTTATGCCGGCAATTTCTTTTTCTTTCTCAACATAATACCTATCCATCCCCTGCTTTAATATCTGTTCTATTGACCGGGTAATTACAAAAGCAAACAGGTCCAGTATTTCTGTAGAATCTATTGCGCTAACATTAACTTTATTCGTTTCTTCAAGCTTGTCCCAGGCATAACAAAGCAGATAGTATATATTCTGTATCGGTATACTCATCTTATCCCAAAAGCGCCTTTATTTCAGACTCGGCTTTATCAATATTATCAAACCAATATTCTCTCAATAACGGTCCAATTTCAAATTTTACAATATCCCGGAAAGCCTCCTCCGGAGTTTTGCCGTCAAGCGGATAGCTGAAAAAACTATGTCCTATTCTGAATCCCTCCCCAAGATTTCTGTCATTGCTTATAACTACGTTTAATTCTTTCATTTTTTGCAGAATTTCATCCGCAAATTCCGGACTATACCCTTTTTCTAGTATTAAATCCCGTTTTAAATCTTCATTAAAACACGGTTCCAGGTTCATAAAACGAAACCTGCGCCGCAGCGCATAATCCACAATGGCAAGCGATCTGTCAGCGGTATTCATTGTACCTATAATATAAACGTTCTCCGGTATGAAAAATTCATCTGATTCGTTCTCGGAATATGTCAATGGGATACTATACCCTCTGCCTCTTTTATCCGCCTCTATAAGCGACATCAATTCACCGAAAATCTTGCTAAGATTGCCTCTGTTTATCTCATCAATTATAAAAAAATACGGGTTTTCAATATCACTTTCCGCCCGCAGACAAAACTCATAAAAAATTCCATTTTTTATTCTGAATCCGCCTTCTTCATTCGGTCTTATACCCTGCACAAAATCTTCATAAGAATACGATTGATGAAACTGGACTGTTTTAATTTTCGAGTCATCTGTTTTACCAAGCATTTGATACGCAATTTTCCTTGCTATGAAAGTTTTACCCACTCCGGGAGGGCCTTGAAGAAGGATGTTTTTCTTTAATTTCAGCGATTGAACAATATCATCAAGTTTAGATTTTTCCATAAACAGTTTTTTCTCATCAGTTTCAAAAGAATAATCAAAAACTACCTGGTCATCCATTGCCGCTTCAATTTCATCGTTCTTTTCGTCAATTATGCTCCGTATTATGTCAAATTCTTCAGCTGTAAGTTCAAACAAGCTTCCCTGATTATTAATAAAAACCTCGCATTCTTTGAGAGCCTTGTTTGATTTCAACTCTTCCCAAGTAACAGGCGTTTTAACAATTTCTTTTATTTCAAAACTGATTATTTCTCCTTCATCTTCCTCCGTATGAAGCCCTTCTGTTATCTCAAATATGGCTCTTATCCTCTTTACCGGATTGCTTTCATAGCCTATAACCAGGTCGCCGGGCTGAACCTCCGTAAAATATTTGTAAATTCTCCTTTTGTTGCCTTTTTTGTTGTGCGAAGTATATGACTGTATATCCCCCAATTCATAACTGCTTATCTGCCATATTTTAGGGTTTGCATTAATCCACCAAAAGCGCTGCATTTCCGAAGATTCGCTGGGTTTTGCTTTAGGCGCTATTTCCACATGCCTGCCTGCTTCTATTCTCTCAAGTTTGCCTTCCACATCTTTATCACCTTCAATATATTTTGCCCTTATCTGATTCCATTTCAAAGTAGGAGAAAAAGTATCTATTCTAAAAATCGTCTTTTCAAAATCCACCGGTTTATCCGTAATCCAATCAACTTTCCTGCAGTGTTTAAAATATTTTCTCTTCTCGTCATAATAGTATTCGCCTATAATCACTCCGATTCCAATAGCTTTTTTCTTTCCTTTGTTCGCAATCACAATGTCGCCGATACCTGCATCTCTGAAATTTTCTATATTCCACAGCGTATTTGTTGAACCTGCATCAGTATCATTCAACGCTTCAAGCAAATCCTCAGAACTGCTGTAGTTATTTAAATCTTCTAATGTATCCCAGCCTGCTGCAATAATACCCTCTTTATAAAACTCATCCCAATAAACAGCATTTTTACCGGGTGATATTTTCCAATAATTTATAAGCTTTGCATTGTTTTCTTCAACCGTATTAACTGAATCGCTCAATTTTTCTAAAACTTCTTCCGCTGTATTAAATTGTTCGGTGTTTTTTCGGGATTCATCGCTGATATCATAGCCGGGCATTATCCCAGCTTCCAATCCGGCTCCATCTATGCCCAGAAATAATTGATATGCTCTTTTATGCCCTCCTCTTTTGGCGGGATAAACAGCAAGCCAGCATCTCGACCCGCCAAAATTCTGCGCCCCCCAAAAATCAACACAATGGTATTTATACTGCTTTAAGTTTAGCTGTTCAATAATATTTACCGCTGCTTTTTCGAGACATTCATATATCTCTTTTTTCTCTTTTTCATTATAAAAGAAAGGAAACAGCAAGCTAAAATCCTGCCAGCTGTTAAAAAAGGAACGCTTTTTATCCGGATAATTTTCCATACTATTCAAGAACTCTTCTCCGTGGCGTTCAAAATATTTCGTATCTCTGTTTATAATCTTGTTTTCAATTTCCTTTATTGTTTTATGTGTTATTTTTTCTTTTTTTAGCAATTTAGAAGCAACTTCATTCCGCAATAAATTCACAGGCTTAAAATGCTCTTTTTGATTATAATTGTTCAGCGTCTGCTTTATATCTTCCTCTGATAATGAATTAAGTTCTTCAAAAAGAACCTGCGGATTATCATTAATTTCCCTGAGTTTTTTTGCTTTTGATTGAATCTTTTCTATAATTTCCTTCATATTTACCTCCCTGTTGTATTCTGTCTCACACCACTGCCCAAACATCATTAAGCAGCGCGGCTCGTTCTAAAACCTTTTTCACAGCAGTGGGCCGGGTATCCGGCGGGTAATCATATCTCCGCAGCAGCGCTTCGGCCATCACCCTCGTTCTCGCTTTTGCATAATTCATTTAAAATTCACGCTTTTGGTGCCGGGCACCATTTGTCCTTCGAAATCGTATTAGTTCTTCATCGTCCTTACGGTTTTGCCGAGCATCCGAACATCTGAGCCTCCGAGCCTCCAAAACGCAAATATTTCATATAATGCAATGACGAATCATTATAACTCATTATCAAGACCCGGTACTGATTAGTTCTTTTCCTGATTAGTTCTGCTTCAAGCCTCCGGCAAACAAGCCACAAGCCAAGCCCTGGCACCGTGATTCTATTCTCAACAGTAATCATCAATTAATTCGCCATAAAAAGGAATACCCAACAGTTCAAAGTGCCTCTTTTTTCCACCGTCAAGTTTAAAAAATGTGCTAATAGCTTCATGTATGAATTTCCCATTCTCAACGGTAACTTTAGCAAGTGCCCATGGTTTAACAGGATTTTCCTCAGTCGATGCAGTCAGCACACTTATAAAACCATCCCCAAGCTCAGCCATTACCACCAAAGACTCTTTATATCTATCCCGTGAGAAAACAGTGTCTATACTCAAATTTTTTACATACTCTTTAAGCGAATCTTGCCCAATATCTTTCGGGCAACATGGAAACTCTGCGGGTGTTTTCCAATTACGTTGTATAACCATTGGAGTTAGTGATTCATATTCAGGCACAGGCGCAGGAAGTGGCGGGCGAATCGGAGGCGATGCCTGTAGATTGCCATGTAACCTATTTTTTAACACGCCATTTTTGATGAACCCATCAGATTTCGCCCACTCTTGCAGTTGATCTCGGCTCTTTTGAGCATCCTCTTTAGAAACAGATTTCAGCCATGCGAATGATGAATCTAATTCATTGACCGCTGTACTCGGATCTTCATAAAATTTATCTAAAGATCCATAGGCACTCTCGATTCTTCTTCGAACCCCCGGATGACGGAGCACATTGTCAAGTTTTGTAATCCAACGTAAATTCTCAATGCGGTTATTAGTCTTATCTGTATCTATATGGTCAACAACGTATTGTCTTGAAGGAGGCGCTCCATGAAATGCAAATGCTACAATCCTATGAACATATGCTGACCCGACACACAAATATTGACCTTGCTGTCTTAAAGTTCCAAAAGTCCAAGCTTCGTCGAACGAACTACTACGACGATCTGGCTTATGCTTTCGGAACACCGCACCATTATCTCTAACAAGATAAATTTCACCTTCGTATTCGATTTCTTTTTCACTGCCATAATTATCAATTGGTATTGTCATTTCCATTTCATAGTCCCCAATTCTTCATCTGAAATATATAGAAAATCTTTAACATTCCCAGTCATCGATTTAGCAAATTCTCCAAGTCCTGCCAAAGTAAACATTCTAGCTAAAACTCTTGTGAATTTTTCTAATTTTATTGTAATTTCTGGAATTATTACTGTTTCATAATAATCATTAGAAACTTTGTAGTCTTCAAGCAAACCTTTATCTCGCAATATATCTAGCTCAAAAGCCTTCCAATCTCTAATCGGGTCACTTGGTTCTTTAGCAAAAACAGTATCAATATTACTATATCTGCCCATAGAAGCATAATTAGTAAACATATCAATCATTTTCAATAAATACTCATCTTTCATAATGTAATCTAAATCGCTCTTCAATACATCAGAACCTGATTTCTCTTTCACACCTAATACCAAATCAACTTTCAACCGTTGAATATTGTGTCCTTTTTGACGACTCCAATCAAAATCGTCTTTTGTCCCACCATTAGAATCTACTAAAATAATCAACAAAGCCTTTATCAAATGCTCATACCCATTTGAGAGTAAATCCATCATGGTTTCATAATGGTTATTAGCATCATCTATTGTTTGTAAATATGATAATCCATTCTTGATTCTAGATATAGCCGAGTCAACATCTTGAATCAAACTCACCTTTGATACTGCATCACCTAGCATTTATATCTCCTAAAACTATAATTTATTCGTTATTTTTTTATAATCAATCATAATATTCCAACAGTTGCAGATTCCGACGAAAGCCGCGCCCTATTCCAAAGTTACCGGCACTTTAATTTCCCCAGCCTCCGGCAAACATGCCACAAGCCAAGAACTGGCATTGTGATTTTTTCACAAGTCAAGACCCGGAACTGTGTTTGCAACGCCTTATTCTTATAAGTTCATTATTCAAAGACTTTATTTGACACCAACTTAATTTATATTCTTTTTCCTTTCTTCCAACAACCCATTTTGTTCTATTATTTTTGCCGGAGATCTTCCAAAAGTTTATCTCTAAACGCCCAACTAATTCAATACGCACATTATGTTTTGTAACTGATTCATCTTTATTCCAGCCCGTTTTAAATGTTTTATGTTCATTTTGCCGTAAATACTTTTCACTATCGTTACCTGCAACACCTACCAATGCACTTGCACCAGTTTTTTTCAAGAACAGACACCTGACAGTTACAGGTGTTTTGCCTCTATTGGTCACATCTACACATAAAATCAATTCCTCAGGTGTGTTTATTTCTCCACCTGCCCAGAAAACTCCAGTTTGTATTCTAATCCAATGATCCCACACTCTATATATAATTACAGAGAGAACTGTCAAAGACAAAACGATTAAATGCCACCACTGTTTTATAAAATCTAACAAATAATCCATATTTAATTATTCCTTACAGTCATAGTCCAACACCTTTTTTTATTGTTTATCACCTCTTCAACTCCTCCACATTCCTCACAACCTTATACTCCACCCCCTCAAAC
>CAYZIV010000054.1:0-7612 GCA_964478475.1 uncultured Gammaproteobacteria bacterium
GCGGGGAGAGGATTTGAACCTCTGACCTTTGGGTTATGAGCCCAACGAGCTACCAGACTGCTCCACCCCGCGTTATTAAATTTATCTTTTTACTTTATTACTTCGTAAATATTGTTTTTCAACTTTTATTCTGTTTTTTTTGAAATGGCATTAATAATAAAAATTTTTTATCCGTCTGAAACGTCCTGAAACAACAATATTAACTTCTTTTTATTATTTTCCGCTTTGAGAAAATTAATATTTAACTCGAGTCGCGAATTATTTTATAAAGCTATATTTGCGTTTTAATTAATTCGCGACCCCGGTTTTTTAAGTTAACCCATTTTAGACTTAACTGATTCTATTTTAGCTTTTAAAGAAGATTCTTTGTCTCTCCTGTCATCAATTTTTATGATTGAATACATCCGCTGGCTCTTGCCGTTGAAAGACGCAAGATGCATCTCTTTTAACACATCGAACAATTTTTCTGTATCAGAACATTCCAGTTCTGTCCCCATTGCGGTGACTTCACTGTTAATTTCCGGATGCTTCTCAAGTATTTTATCAGCTTCCGCCACAAAATTGCTTAAGCTGGTTGAGGCTGTGCCTATTGGAATTATTGATATTTCTGCTGTAGCCATCTGGGATCTCCTTTTATATTTTCAAACCATAATAAATTCATAATAGCTTTATATCATTATACACACAGGCGATTTATGTTTTATAATATTTTGTTGTAAAATTAAAATATAAACAGGGGACGAAAATGTTAAATGCGATTATAAGATGGATATTACTTGCACTGGCGTTAATTCTTGTTGCCAAAATTGTTCCGGGCGTTAATATTGCAGATTTTTGGGCGGCTCTTTGGGCGATTGCCATAATAGGAATCGTTAATATTTTCCTGAAACCCATACTATTAATACTTACATTACCGATTAACCTGATTACCCTTGGGTTATTCACCTTTATTATAAACGCAGGACTTTTCGCCTTATCAGCGTTTTTTGTTCCCGGGTTTGAAGTTGAAGGGTTCTTTCCCGCATTGCTGGGTTCTTTATTCTTCTCTTTATTCAGTCTTATAATAAACGCTATTGCGAAAAAATAAGTTTGTTATTTAAAACCAACGTAAAAAGCGGCTTCTTTCCCGTTCGGAAAAGTAATATTTTTTTTGACGGCTGAATTTGTCGCCTTTTTGATATTTTATTACTGCCTTGGGCTTTTCTGCGTTGTATTCTGTTGCATATTCGCTGTTAATTAGATGTTCTTTCCCTTTTTCTATAATCTGTTTGAAGCTTATTTTTCTGTTGTCTACCAGGACTTTATCAGGGTGAATTTCTAGTATTTTGTACGTATTTGGATACACTGCTATGGATGGGTGCCCGATAAATAATTTTTCGTTTATAACCTGCGTGTAATTGCTGAAATGATGACCGCTTAATATAACTTTTACTTGCGGATAGAGGTTAATTAATTCCAAAAATAAATCAGGCTCTCTTAAAGTATATTTTTTCCATACATTTTTATCTTGATCACAAGTTATGAGCGGAGAATGATGTAGAGCAATAATGGTAAACTTGTCCCTGTTGTTTTTAAGGACATTATCCAGCCAAAAAAGTTGATGAATATTGATATAGCCTTCTTGCTCACCTTCTATAGAACTGTCTAATCCTATTAAAAGTACATTATCAACGGGTTCTGCTGTCCAAAAAGTTTCTGTTTCGGAAAATTCGTCAAATTCTTTTATAAAATTTTCCTTGGAAAAATTTTTTGAAAGATTAGCTTCCCTATCGCCTAGGATTGCGTAAAATTTAGTCCGCAAATCTGACGCGGAGTCTATGAACAAAGATAAATCAGCGAAATCTCCGTTCACATTGTGCGTAAGATCCCCACCAAAAATGGCGAAATCAGGCTTTATCTTTGTGCTAAGCGTTTTTATGACATCTTGAAAAATTACAAAACTTTCCTTATATAGAATTTTGTCTTTTTGATCTGTGAATGAAAGATGAATATCAGGCAGAAAAACAATTTTAAACGGTTCAAATTTTTTATAAGAATAATTCGGTTTTTCATCAGCAAAAACCGAAGAGCAAAGTGATAAAATTAATCCAAATAAAATGATTTGTATCATATATATTTTGCAAAATTTAAACATTTATGATCCTTGTCTCCTTCTGTAAAAATTTATTTTTAAAAAGTTATTTATATATATAGTAACTCATAAGAAAATCGTTAGAAAATAATGATTAAAAAAATTATAAAATTTTTCTTAACATTGTAACAAATTTTTTTTACAGAAGTTTTTAGCACAAAACTCTTTGCTATACTAAATTTTCAGTTTTAATTTACTAAGTTTTTAGAAAAAGAAAATTATACTTTTAAATTTTATTGGTAAAATAAAAAATGTTTTTAAAGTTGAAAACGTTTGAAACATGATTAAAAGACCATTTTTATTTATATATTTATTTACAATGCTTCTGTTTAGCCAAAATAAAGTGAGCGCAGAGGGACTTGATAAGAAAATTGACGGGATTATTTCTCCGATATCCGATGCTATGTCAGGCTTTGTTTTTTATCCGATAACTATTAACAGTGTTGATGTTCCGATTGTTATTATCTGGCTTTTAGTTGGTGCGATAATATTTACCATTGTCACAAAGGGTATATGCATATGGGGATTCAAACATGCATTAGAAATAGTCACCGGCTTTAACAAGAAAAAAAAGGAAGCTGAAACCAATGAAGAAGAAGGAGAAGTTTCTTCTTTTCAGGCGCTTGCCACCGCACTATCCGCGACAGTTGGCTTGGGAAATATAGCAGGTGTCGCAATTGCTATTTCAATGGGCGGTCCGGGGGCTTTTTTCTGGATGCTGTTAGGGGCATTTTTCGGAATGTCTGCAAAGTTTATGGAAGCGACGCTGGGTGTCAGGTTCAGAAGAATAAATTCAGATGGCAGTGTGTCCGGCGGGCCGATGTATTATCTTTCTCATGGCCTTACAAAAATGAAATTAAGATGGCTGGGGCAACCTCTTGCTGTGCTTTTTGCTTGGATGTGTATAGCAGCAGCTTTTGGTGGAGGCAATATGTTCCAGATTAGTATGGCAACTTCCCAGATTGTAGAAATTACCGGCGGACAGGAAAGCTTCTTTTATTCTAACAGTTGGACATTTGGGCTTATTATTGCTGTTATTATTGCCTCAATTATTATTGGCGGGATTAAAAGCATAGTTAAAGTCACAGAGAAAATAGTTCCTATTATGTGTGTATTATACATTAGCGTTGGTCTTATAGTGGTTTTATATCATTATACCGAAATACCGTCTGTAATTAGCTTAATAATGAGCGAGGCATTCAATCCTAAGGCTGTTGAAGGGGGTATTATCGGCTGTATAATATGGGGAATGAGAAGATCTGTGCAGTCAAACGAAGCCGGCATAGGCTCTGCTCCTATTGCTTATGCGGCTGTAAAAACTAAAGAGCCTGTTTCTCAAGGCTTCGTCGCCTTGCTTGAGCCTTTTATTGATACAGCTGTTGTATGTTCAATTACTGCGTTTGTAATTATTATCACGGGCGCTTATGCAAATACAGATGGGCTTGTCGGTGTTGAGATAACATCCAGAGCTTTTGAGTCTATAATTCCGTTTTTCCCATATTTTCTAGCTTTAGCAATAGTGCTTTTTGCTTTTTCCACAATTATTTCCTGGTCATACTACGGACAGAAATCCTGGACTTACTTATTTGGTGAAGGCAAAAAACGGGTAGTAATTTATCAGTTGATTTTTTGTTCATTCATCGTAATCGGGTCCTCAATGAACATAGTTAGCATTATAGATATTACTGATTCAATGATGTTTGCTATGGCAGTTCCTAATATGATAGGTATATATTTGCTTACTCCTTTGGTGCTTAGGGAGTTAAAAATATACTGCCGTAAGTATAACGTGGGAATTTATAAACAACCTGCCCCTGAAGAAGTTGAAGAAACTCTTGTAGCTAAAATTGATTAACTCAAGTCGCGAATTAGTTGAAATGTAATTATAGCCTAATAAAATTTCTTAAAATCTATATGAAATTGTTAAAGGCTCCGCCTTTAACTACCTCTTAAGGGTGGCTATGGGTGGGGATTTTGAGAAATTTTATTAAGAATTAATTCGCGATTCAGGTTGATTAAATTTTCAGGTCACCCTGAAATAAATTCAGGTTAATCAACGTATTTTTTGTTTTTAAGTTCTTTAGGCAGAAAGTCCTGCTTAATTTCAGGGTTATTATGTGAATAGACATAATCCTTGCCAAAACCGTAATTAGCAGCGCTTTTATAATGAGAATCTTTTAAGTGCATTGGCACGGGGTAATTTTCTCCGTTTGATTCTATGTCATACAGGGCTTTATCAATTGCTTTTATTGTTGTGTTTGATTTCGGAGCTTTTGCAAGATAAATTACCGCTTGAGAGAGCGGAATTCTACCTTCGGGGAACCCCAGGAGTTCAACGGCTTTATAAGCATTTACGGCAACGCTTAGAGCGTTAGGGTCGGCGTTACCGATATCTTCGCTTGCTGTGACAATCAGTCTTCTCGCGATGAACCTGGGGTCTTCTCCGCCGGAAATCATTTTAGCAAGCCAGTATATGGCAGCATCGGCATCTGAGCCTCTTATGCTTTTTTGAAAAGCTGAAGCTATGTCATAATGTTCGTCTATTCCGTATTTTGACGATTTTTTAGAAACTAAGTTTTCCAGCAGTCCAACTGTGATATTTTTTTCTTTTCCCGAAGCGAAATAAGAGTTTTCAACAAGATTAAGAGCGGAGCGGGCGTCGCCTGTAGAGTTTCTGATAATAAAATCTCCTATTTGGGGATCAAGATTAGCTTTGCCATATTTGTTTATAAGGGATGTATAGCCTTTTCTTATGATTTTCAATATGTTTTCATCATCAAGATGATTTAAAACAATTATCTGAACTCTTGATAATAATGCAGGAATCACTTGGAATGAAGGGTTTTCCGTTGTTGCGCCGATAAGATAAATAATTCCTTTTTCAATAAACGGCAAAAGAGCATCTTGTTGAGTTTTGCTGTATCTATGGATTTCATCGATAAAAACCACGGTATTAACGCCGTTGTTTTCAAGTTCACCCTGTGCTTTAGTTGTAATCTGCCGTAAATCTTTTATTCCGGAGCTAACAGCGCTGAGTTCCTCAAAATTACAGTTTAATTCTTTTGCGATAATCCGGGCAAATGTTGTCTTGCCGCAGCCGGGCGGCCCCCATAAAATCATTGAGAACAGTTTACCTGACTTTATAAGGTTATATACAGAAGAATCAGTGTCGGTAATGTTGTTTTGACCTAAAAATTCATCGATGTTTGATGGTCGAAGTATTTCCGCCAGTGGAATTTGCATTGTCATAGATTTTTATCATATTATTAACTAGTCAAATGATAACTTAAACCTGAAAAAATTTTTAGAAGAGAAAATGTTGAATATAAATAAAATTATATCCCGAGAACTTGAAATAAGTGATTTTTCGGTCAATAACACTGTTGATTTACTGAAAAATGATGCCACCATACCTTTTATAGCGAGATACAGGAAAGAAAAAACCGGCGGGCTGGATGAAACACAGATTAAAAATATCAAAGAACGGTTTGAATATTATACTGAGCTGGAAAAAAGAAAAGAAACAATTCTACAGACAATAAAAGAACAGGAAAAATTAACCCCGCAGCTTGAAAAAGAAATAATGTCATGCACAGAAAAGCAGAAACTGGAAGATATTTACCTTCCATATAAGCCCAAAAAGCGTACAAAAGGGACGATTGCAAAAGAAAAAGGACTTGAGCCTTTAGCTGAATTAATATTTGCACAATTACCGCTCAAACAATCAAGAGATGAGATATTATCCGGTTTTGTTAATCTTGAAAAAGAAGTCAAAACTGAAAAAGATGCTTTATCAGGAGCCTTAGACATAATTGCCGAATGGATTTCTGAAAAAGCAGAAATTAGAAGTCACCTGAGGAATTTAACTTATGAACAGGGACAGATTGTATCTAAGGTAAAAAAAGAGTTCAAAGACAAGAAAACAAAGTTCGAAACATACTATGATTTTTCTGAACCCGTTAAAAGGTCGCCGTCACATAGAATTCTTGCAATGCAGCGGGGAGAAAAGGAAAAGGTTTTGAGCTGCAAGCTGGAAATCGACAAGGACAAAGCGCTCAATTTTATTGACAGTAGAATCCTCAAAGTTGATAAGGACTATGTTTTTTATGAAGATTTACTCGATGCAATAGATGACAGTTTTAAAAGATTAATATTCCCTTCTATTGAAACAGAAGTAAGGAATTTAAAAGTCGAAGAAGCCGAGAAAGAAGCAATTAACGTGTTTTCTAAGAATCTAAAAAATCTTCTTTTATCGCCGCCGGCAGGTGATAAGATGATATTAGCGCTTGACCCCGGATTTAGAACAGGCTGTAAAGTGGCAGTTATTGATAAAAATGGAAATTTTAAAGAGTACAAGGCAATATTTCCAAACGAACCACAAAAGAAAATTCAGGAATCTGAAGCAGTAATAGTTGATTTCGTTAAAAGATACGGTGTTGAACTTATCTCAATAGGCAACGGCACAGCTTCAAAGGAAACAAGTGCTTTCATAAACCAGGTTATTAAGAAAAATAAGCTGGCTGTAAAGTCTATTATTGTATCTGAAGCAGGCGCATCTGTTTATTCAGCTTCAGAGGTTGCGATAAAGGAGTTTCCGAATCTTGATATTACTGTTAGAGGGGCAATAAGCATAGGACGAAGACTTCAAGATCCATTAGCGGAATTGGTTAAAATTGACCCAAAATCAATAGGCGTCGGGCAGTACCAGCACGATGTAAATCAGGTACAGCTTAAAAAATCTCTTGATCTAACCGTAGAATCAGCGGTAAACTACGTTGGGGTTGAGCTTAACACCGCATCAGCAGAGCTTTTATTTTATGTTTCAGGCATAGGCAAGACCCTCGCTCAAAATATTGTTGAATTCAGGAGAAAAAACGGCTGTTTCAAAAATAGAAAAGAACTTTTAAAAGTTGCAAAACTCGGAAACAAAGCCTTTGAGCAGTGTGCAGGTTTTTTGAGAATCAGGAACAGCGAAAATCCGCTGGATAATTCTGCAATTCATCCGGAAAGCTATCATATTGTTGAAAAAATGGCAAAAGATACCGGCGTTTCCACAGAAAAACTCATCGGAAATGACGAATTGGTATCAAAAATTAACCTGTCCGATTATATATCACAGGATATTGGGCTTTTAACATTGAAAGATATTGTTTCAGAACTTAAAAAGCCAGGGCTTGATCCCAGAAAAGAGTTCTCCGGGGTGGAATTCAGCACTGACATTAATGAAATAGACGACCTTGAAATAGGTATGGAATTAAACGGCGTTGTGACAAATGTTGTCAACTTCGGAGCTTTTGTGGATATAGGCGTGCATCAGGATGGACTTGTCCATATTTCCAAGCTCAGCGACAAGTTTGTATCTAACCCATATGATGTTGTTTCAGTCGGTGACACGTTAAAAGTTAAAGTTGTTTCTGTTGATAAGCAGTTAAAAAGAATTTCGCTTGAGCGGGTTATGCAAAATACCTAAAACTAATTTGC
>CAYZIV010000055.1:0-7577 GCA_964478475.1 uncultured Gammaproteobacteria bacterium
TCATTCTCAAAGAATTTAAATTTTTCCATCACATTTATATCTTCTTCCCCAAAATCTTTATTGATTTCTTTATCGGTAAAAGATTTAAACATATTCTGAAGAGCTTCCGGATTAGCAGGTACAGGAACAATCGACCATTCAAGATATTCCCATGTTACAAAATCCACGCCGTACTTACCAAGCCCCATCTTTTCCGCCTCTTCAGCAGAAGAAGGCCTCACCGTTTTTATAGGATTGAATCCGATTGAGGAGGCTCTCATAAATCCGTTTTTACTCATTTTAAAAATGGTAGAACTTCTTCCGGAGTCATCAACTCTTTCATCCATGAATAAACCATAAGCAGGGATTTCTTTATTTTTTTTGTCCACCCATATTTTAAGCGAGGCACCTACAGGAGGCATTTTGTAATCATGCGCAAATTGAATAACAGGATTTTTTTTATAGTTATCAAGTTTAGCTCCACTCGCCCTTACAATATCTCCGTATCTGTCCTGCGCTTCATTTGTAGTTCTCATAGAGAGGACTCTACTCTCATATCCGGATAGATATTCAACTCCCGCTTTTTCACAAATCTTTTTACATTCATCAGAAGCCATCTCTACAACTCCGGGCTTCTCACCAATAAAAAGTTTACTGACCTTATTACCTGAGTCTGTTTTTGCTTTTAAATAATCCTCAATGGAATTAAAACCCGTCTCTTTTAAAATTTCATTTTTACTTAAATCCATATTAACTCCTGTATTTAAATTAATTAAAATTATCCTCTAAAAAGTCCATAAGAGAAACAGGTTTCAGCTTCTTGTTTCTGTTCTTTATTTTCTCTATTAATACTAACATCCATAGCCCTGTTCAAAGCCGTATTTATATCTATGTTTTTTCCTTGTTTCTTTTTCATTTCCGCTTTTTTCTTTTTGAGTTCCTTAGCTGATAATTTCATTAGTTTACCTCCTCTTTTTTTGCTATAACACAAACACACCTGCAATTTATTATTTGACTCGGATCACCTGTACTCTGTCCTGGATGAGTTAAATTTACAATTGGAAAAGTATCCCCGACTTTTATCACCTTTCCTCCAACTTCAACATGATCCGGTCTAACTTTACTATCATGAGAATTTACCCATTTATGATATTCATATCCCTCAACATTAAAAACTTCAAACCTACAAGAGTTTGCTATAATTCCAATCTCAGTTCTCGCTATAGTTTTAGCAGCATTTTTTCTTGTGTCTCTTACATCTCTTATAGCTTCTTTTACTTTCTTTGCTGTAGTGGCAGGATTCAAACCATCCTCTGTGCTTTGCTTTATAGCTTCTCCAATCTTCTCTCCGGCTTTTTTATAGGTAGTTGTATTTATTTCTTTCATCTCCTGAAGTCTTGCTTCGGTAAACATATTAATTCTATTATCAGTAACTCCCCACTCAACCAAACCGTTTAACTCATTTTCAAGTTCTGCCTCTTGATACTCCAGAGTTTCTTTAACAACGGGTTTAATCATCTTCATTAATTTTTTAGTTTCTTCCGGAATGTTTATATTAAAAGAAGAAGGATCAAGCGGTATGCTTGCTTTTAAAATACTCTTATTAGCTTCCTTCAACCATTCATCCACTTTGTCCTGCATTAAATTTCCCTGACGATGAAAAAACCTTTCCATCTCAGAATTATATTTTTTCTCCAGAGGATCAATAATTCTCTTTATGTATTCCTTCCAGAAAATTTTATATTTTTCTTTTTCTTCTTCGTCTTGATATTCTTTATGTATTTCCGAAAAGTCGAAATCTTTTTCTGGAGGGGAGGTATTATTATTTTCTTTTTCAGCTTGCAATTTTATTTTATCGGGATGATCTGCTAACCAAGGATATTGCTCTATATCTTCTTCGCTCAAGGGTATTCCATTTAATTTAGCAGCTAAAGCTGGAGGAAATTTCATTCTCTCTACCATGTTTCCGCCCGCAATAGCTTTCACCTTATAATCAGGCTGGAGAGGCTCTATCTCTCTCGTATCATATTTTAATAACGCCTCTCCCTTAGTTATATAATTTATCATGGAACTATTAATAGGCTCTATTATATTTTCAGCTGTAGGCAAATAGTTATCTTGCCATAACATTTTTCTACCCTCTTTAAGAGTAGCATAATTTATATCTTCATATCTTCCGAGAGCAATTTTATTCAAACCGAACACATTTATAAACTGATTGAAGGCATGATCAATCTGTTCGCTGTATTGCATATCTTCATGAGACTTGCCGATCTCTTGAAATTTTATACCGGAGGGAGCAACTGCAACTTTACCGATATTTTCATATCCTCCATACTCTTCATAATAAGATTCAAGAACCTGCTTCCTCTGTGTTTTATCTAACCATTCCTCGGAGGATAAGAGACCTGCCGGAATAGCATTATTATCAAACAGCTTAGTATTATAAATATCAGCCCTGACCTCCATACTCAATGCTAATTTTGCCGGAGTAGAAGGAGCCAGACCAGAAAGCCAGTCATAAGGATTAGGAGAATAGATTCTAATAAGCTCATAGGGTTTATAAATTAATTTAGTTTTCGGTGAACCTTGTACCTCGAATTTCCAACCCGCATTAAAATATAATCCATCTCCAGATTTTATTTTATGAGGACAGAAAACTTCATCTGTATAAGGAAAAAGAAAATCAGGAAGCTGACCTGATTTTAAATCTATCTTCTGATCTTCTTTTGATTTCCCTCCCATTTTTTTAGGAGTAAGAAAAACCTGACCGCCTGAACTGCTACCATTATTTTTTAAATCCAATAGATAAGATAAAACCATGATCTGCATAAATGAAGTATAGGTCATCAGAGGATTTGGCTTATTGAATAAATTTAAGATACCCCACCTGTCCTCAACAGGAGTAGTATGATCCTTAGAGTCAACAAGCATTAAAGGCATTCTTGAAATATTTTTAGCTATAACTTTAGCACAAGAATAAGTTGTGGGATGATTAATATAAGGTTTATTCTCAATATCTTTTACTCTTGATATTCCTCTATTGCTTGCGTCTGTTATCCAAAAGTTCGGATCAAGATTAGGAACATTCGATACAGTTCTTATCCGAGAAATAATTTCTCCCTGAGAATCGTAAATATTTTTAAATTGTTTCTGCTTCGGCATAGTCAAGTTCCTCTTCCTGATCGATCATATCTTTTGTTTTAGAAATAAAAGAAAGGTTATTTACTCCGGTGCTTAATACATTGTGTTTCTCTCTGCTCCATATAGCATAAACAAAAGCATCCCAGTCATCACATGAACGACCGATCCGCTTTTTCAATTCTTGTTTACTCTCAACATAAATTTCTTTTTCTCCTCGGATATAATACCAAATAGCTCCTGCATCTGAGACTAACAAATCATTAGAAAAATTTCCTACCGTTTTCTTTTTAAGCTGCTCTCTCGCTATCCAATAAGACAGGGCTTTCCAGTTTTTAAATTTTAAATTGCTTCCTTTGTATTTTTTTAATACAGCCGTATCACCGCCCCGCATTGCAACAACTCTGTAACCCCGAACAAGTAATTCATCCACAACACCTGCTCCGATACCTACAGCGTCAACGGTCACATTATCCGAATTGATATTAAACTCCATTATAAGTTTCTCAACTATATCAGCCACATCAGTAGTACGTGTTTTATCATAAGAAATCCTTTTAAAAATATTATATCCCTTAAGAATATAGATATTAGTTTTATCATTACCGAGGTGACCAACATCAACTCCCATGTAGTAACCTTGATCAGTATTAGATTCTTCTCGGATTCTTTTTCTGCATTGGTGTATATATTCCCAAGGGATTAATTGATTCAAGTCTTCTACTGCCTCCCAGTTGTTTTTCACAAAGCGATTATATAATTCAATCGGCAAATCTTTCAAACCTTCAAGGTACTCTTGATCCAAATAGGGATTTTTAAAAATATCCGCCTGCTGAAAATACATATTCTCTGGAAGGGAAGAGCTTCTCCAAGGTGTATAGAACAAGGTTTTCAACCAATTCTGACAAGGGTTAGCGTCTAACAAAATAAGGGAAGGAGGCATTTTATCAGGGTCATTTCTCCACTCAGGAAGTTTCCATTGTCCGCTTCTCATTTTACAGGTTTCAAAAGTTAATTTCCGGAGTTCTTCAGCCTGAGATAAAAAGAAGCCGTTAGCTTCCAGACCCTTGAACCTGTTACAGTCCGGGTCTTCTGAGGCATTCTCCCCCATAAATAAAATTTGACTGCCGTTATAGAACTCAGCAATCAGTTCGGATTTATTGAAATTTTTTAAAAATCTTTTCGGACATACAAGATGAAAGGTCGGAATGGTAGTCCTCTTTAGAGTCGGTACATCTTTCCGGACTACATACCATTTGCTCCCGGTAAAGGCTATCCCTAAAACTATAAGCAGAGTCATTATTGCGGAAGTTTTTCCGGATCTTACTGATCCTGCAAAACAAAGGTATCTATACTTCAAAGACAAAGCATTGTCTATAAATTTATTTTGATCCTCAAAAGTTTTAAAAGTTATTTTTGGCTCTTTAGAATAACTCATTAAAAAGATATTTCCCTGTTCCCTATGATTATGACTTCCCTGTCTCTTCGATCAAAAGAATCATTTTCTAAATCAGCATACATTTTATGATATTTTGCAAGCATATCAAGAGCCCTCTCTTTGCTCCACATTTTTATTTTAAGCCTCTCTCTTCCTTGACGGTCATAAGTAGTTTCAAGATTTTGAATAACTCTCCCGCCGTCTTTATCTATAAGCATTTCTGGATCAACTCTTACTTCACCCCTCTCCGTAAAATAAACATAGTCCAGAATGTTTGCTCTTACCATTCTCCCGATTTCATAAAGCACATCTTTTTTATCAAGATCATTTTCTTTTCTGTCTTCTTGCCATTTTTCAATTATTGCTCTGGAAATTTTCGGTTCAATTATTTTCTGTCTGCCTCTAACTGCGTAAGTATTCCTTTCTTTTTGACTCTTCGGAGGCTTTTTTCTGAAAGCTTTATAATAAGCTCTATATGTTTCCATTCCAGAACATTTCAAAGAGACAAATCTTTTTTCTTCTTTGGTAAGTTCCTCAGCGCCTCCTTTACCCACATAAGAAGGCTGGACAACTTTCTTTTTCTTATCTTTCTTTTTAAATACAAATTTCTTTTTAGTCGGTTTCATATATAATTAATATAATAAAAAAAAGCATGAAGTTAAAATTTTTAGGCAAAAAGTACGGGCGTTTTTTTATTAATTAAATAGATGAAAAGTTAGTCTCAACTAACATTTTTAGGTAAGACTAAGAAAGTTAGTCGAGACTAACTTTTTTAGGTTAGACTAAAATTTTTGAGAAATTATTTTTTCTGATATACTGGTTAGCAAAAAATTAAAATTTTAGGAATGAGATTAAAATGCCCCTTTTCCAGTCATTTTTTCCACACCAATAAAAAAATGCATTACTAAACATAGGGGGGTGTTGCTTTTTTTCACTTTTTTTTATATTTATAATATATTATAAAAATAAAAAATATACCTCTACAAGTAAATAGTTAGAAAAACATAAAAAATAAGGACACCCCCCTTACTATAGTAAAGCATTTTTAACTCGAATCTTCGTTTTTAGCCTAATTTAGGCGATTGCAAAAAACCTCAAAATCAGTTTTTTATCCATTTTTTATTTTTTTATAAATATTTTTAAACAGAAAATCAGCCATTTTCAAAAATTTTTATAAATATATATCTATAAAAATTTTTTTTTATCGCTGATTTTTCAATTTTCTTAACTCTATTTTATTCTATTTAATTTTAAATTGCTCCTTTTTTTCTTCAAGGCAATCGTGAATTGTTTTTGTAAGTTTTATTTTTTCAGGGAAAGAAAATTTATCGTGTGCTTTTTTATCCAAAAAACCGACAATATAAATTCGCTCTCTGTTTTGTGGAATATTGCCATATTCCATTGTATTTAAGACTTTTACTTTAACGAAATAACCAAGCTCTTTTTCTAATTTTTCAAGGATAACTCTTAATGTATTTCCCTTATCATGTGTTTTTAGATTTTTAACATTTTCAAGTAGAAAAGCTTTTGGCTTTTTAGCTTTTAAAATTCGCACAATATCAAAAAACAGGTTTCCTCTGTCTTTTTCATCATTAAATCCTTGTTTATAACCAGCAATAGAAAACGGCTGACATGGAAAACCTCCACATAAAATATCAAAATCAGGAATTTTTGAAGCAGGCATTTTTTGAATATCACCTAAAACCATTTGCTTTTCGGTTTCAAATATTTCAGAAAAGTTAAGATCAAAGGTTACTTTTGCATTTTCATCAAAATCACTGGAAAAAACACACTGAAAACCAGCGTTTTCAAAGCCTATTTTTATTCCGCCTATACCTGCAAATAAATCTATAAATTTCATAATTTAATTATACCTTTGTTTTAAATATAAATAAAATTGTTTTCGGAGCGATAGCGGAGAAAACACCTTTTACCCCCCTCTTAAAAAATTAAAAAAATCAAATTCCTTATTTTCTTAAAGCCCACCAAAAATATTTTAATTAACAAATTTTTCAAAAATATGTCACCTAACGGTCCGGCGCACTCACGATGCGTCAGTTTTGTGATGCGCCTGTTGTGCGAAGTACGGTTGGCTTCCTTATGATTCCAGCCGCCGCACATGTACGTTAATGTTCAGCAACAACCTCGTTTAGTTTCGCCTGGGCTTCTTCAAACGTAACGAACAGGCGATCTTCGTGGTATACGCTGCCTGAACCTATGCCAGTTTCGACGCACATGTATTCGGCTTTGTTGCTTCGTTGCGGCTTATAGTTATCAAACAATGTTTCGCCTTCGAGGCCTGGACTATCAACACATTCAGCGCGAACAAGGCCGATTGTAAATGGCCCCTGTGCACGTTCACCACCGTTACTATAGTCAGCGTATACCACATCCCCGATTCCAAACTTGGTTTCAAGTACCATGATAACTCCTTTGTTTTGCGGCTGCCTTAATATTCAAAAAGCCAACCGTATTTTGCACAACGTTCCCGCGCATAGCCGATCGTTTTAATGTTGGCTTGCGCGTGTTGTGTGTTGTTTGTAAATCTTTCCACATTATTCTTTTATAGTTATGAATAAAAATTTCATCCTCTTCTGTAAATTCTACAACAGGAAGAAACTCCGCTTGGACTAACTCAAAGACTTTTTCTTTAAAGTCTTCAAAGGATAAGAACTGATCTTAGAATAAATACCGCTTGCAATTTTTTTACCTGCAATTAAATAATCCTTCAAATATTTCAATTTATCCATCTTGTTCATCTTCTCTGGAAGAGGAGTATCATAATAATTAAAAATTAATCTCTCTTCATATTCATCTATGGCTTTCAACATTTTAATAACTGAGGGCAATACTTGACTCCTTGCGATACCGCCTTCTTCCGGATTCATGTAACCGTTCATCAACTGTTTTATAACTCCCATTTTCTTTGCCTTTTCAAAAGCAATTAAATCAGAAGAATAGCCAGTCCCTATTATATCAATCTCAACTCTTCCTTCTTTAAACCATCCGAGCCTACAGG
>CAYZIV010000056.1:0-3822 GCA_964478475.1 uncultured Gammaproteobacteria bacterium
TCTCAAGTCAGAATACTTGTTTGGATTTAGATAAATTCTTGCGAGCACGAGAGGAAAAAATGAATGCAATTTAATGTAATAGAAGCTGCTTTAATTTAAATAAAGACAGTTTTTTTGTTTTTATAACAGATTTAAATTAAAGAAATAAAACTGCTGTAACCGGAAATATCTTAATTATTCAGTTTTCCGTTAGAGCAGGAAAATTTTGATGAAAAAACATCAAGGAAATTTACCATGCCAAATCAAGTTACATTATCCAAACAGGGATATTACACTAACAAAGCAAGCAATAAAAGCATTGATGCTCATAAAGCTTATGTAAATAGAAATAATAATGCTCAACCACCGGTTCAATACCATAATTTGCATTTAACAATGGCAAAATGCCCGCATGGATTTCCCGGCGGAGCATGTCCGATATGCATGGGAAAAACAGGCGGAGGCGGAGGCTCAGATCAAAAGCGAACAGGGATGTCATGGGGAGAAGCTTATTATGTCTGGACAAAATTGCAATTAATACAGAGAAATCTTGTCACTGATCAAAAACTCAATGAAATGGAAAGACAAAGACTTAAAATTCTCGAAAAAATACAAGCGTCAATGCTCTATCAAAAACTCGCAGAAATAAATAACCTGATAAAAAATTATATAAATGTGTTAAAGGTTAACATAACCCAGGTTCAACAAACAGTAACAAGAATTATATTTAAAGCAGCGACGGTGGTTATAAATACCTTAAATATCTGCATTACAAAACTACAGGGAGTGGTTGCCAAATTGACCGCATTGGCCGGCGAAAAACTAAAGAACATAAAAGACTTTATTGAAAAAAATATTAAAAAGATTTTAGCTAAAATAGCCCAGGCAAGGATTTTAAGCAAGTTTTTCAAGATTTTCGAAGATAAAACCATGTTATTCCAGGAATTTTTGTTGAAGAAAATAGAATCATTAAAAGAAAAAACTGAAAAAATTATGAAAAAAATTATAAAAATATCTGAAAAAGAAGAAAAAAACAAAAAAAGGAAAAATAAGTAATGGTTAGTGTTGCATTTCAAAATAATTCGATAAGATACATGAAAGGAGAGGTTTTAAATTTAGAAAATAAAAATTTAAGAGCCTCTCAGATTTTCAAAAAAAATAAACAAGGAATGGTAACGGATACTTATATAAACAACAAAAACAAGGCAGATATATCAACTACCAATACACCATTACCGGAAGATCTTGTAAATAAAGATGAAAATAAAAAAAATAAGTCCGAAAAAACATTGCTCTCTGCCCTTGCTGTTCCATTAGGTGTTCTTGGTATCGGCGCAGCAGTTACCGGAATTATGGCAGGTATTTGCAAGGGAAAACTTAATACTGCCAAGGCTTTTTCTAAATTCAAACTTTTTAAACCGGATAAAAATGTTCCTCCGCTGCCAAGAAATATAAATATTCAAACAGAAGAGCAATTTGTGACCTATACGGCAGTAAGGGATCCCAGTGTTAAAAATATTCTTGGAGCAACAGCAGTTTTTGCTTTTTCAGCAGCGGCTTTTACTATGAAAAATACAGTTGACGGGATAAAAGAAATCTGGGTTAAAAAACAGGAAGCTGATATTAAAAGAGATTTTCAAGAAAAAATGATAGACATAGAAACAAGGAGTTTTTCAGGAAAAAAACAAATTGTTCGACATTTACTGGAAGATAAAAAAATTGAATTAGATGGAATAAATAAAGAAAAAAATATTTCTTTTGCCGGAAATAAAAAGCCGGAAAAAGACACAGATAAGGGAATTAAAGCCTCTCATGCGGTTATAGGGGGAATAGCGGTTGCCGCGGCGGTTTTTTTGATCAAAAAAACCGCAGGAAATATTAGAAAAATCGGACAGGAAATGGAAAAATTTGTCAGTAAAACCAAAAAAGGCCTGGACGATTCTCTAAAGACAGTTACAGAAAAGAATGTTAATCCTGATAAAATAGCCAAAACTTTTTCAGATCTTAAACTATCTGATAAAGAAGTGGAAAAAAGCTTAAAATTAACGAAGTTACAGGAGAAAACAAAGCAGACAATAATAAAAAAGGTAAGGGAGAACAATTCACCTTTTGCAGATGCTCATGAAATGTATGGAAAAGGCAGCAAGATCACATTTTTCACATATATAAATGACGTTTCAGGACATTTATATAATTTAATAGTGCATCCGTCGAAATTCACAGCAAGTTTATTCGGAGGTTTAACAGCGGTGACAGGGGCGGGTTATGCCGGATCGAAGTTTGTTGAGGCCAAGAAAGAAGCGCATGTAAAAAAAGCGGATGCCGAGATTAATTTGGATATGCATGACAAGCTAGTAAGGGTTGAGCTGAAAAATTTTCTAAAAAAGAAAGAGACTGCTGTGGATCCATTAGTAGAAACCTATAAAACTTATGCTGATGAGCCGACTAAGGACAAAAACAAATTAAAATTCAAATATAATGCGGTGGTGGATGAAATTAAAAACGGACCTCCATTTATATATGATTAATTTTTTTCTGGTGCTATGATAGGTCTATAGTTGAGAAATTAAAAATTAAATTCAAAAGGAAGCACTATGAAGAAAAAAGTTGTTCTGGCGTATTCAGGGGGTCTTGATACCACAGTAATAATTCCCTGGCTTCAGGAAAATTATGATTATGATGTAATAGCGGTGTGTGTTGATTTAGGGCAGGGACAAGAAACCGAAGGGTTGGAAGAAAGAGCAGTTTCAACAGGAGCAATAAAATTTTATCTGGAAGATGTTCGGGAAGAATTTATAAAAGATTACGCATTCCCGACACTCAAGGCCGGGGCGGTTTACGAGAAAAAATATCTTCTGGGGACTTCAATTGCAAGGCCGCTGATAGCAAAAAAACTTGTGGAAATAGCAAAAAAAGAAGGGGCTTCTGCAATATGTCATGGGGCAACGGGAAAAGGCAATGATCAAATACGGTTTGAGCTTACGATAAAAGCGCTTGCTCCTCATTTAGAAATAATTGCTCCCTGGCGAATTTGGGATATAAAATCCAGGGAAGACGCGGTAAAGTTTCTGGAAGACAGGAACATAACTCCTCCGGCAAAGAAGGAAGACAATTATTCAAGAGATAGAAACCTCTGGCACTTGAGTCATGAAGGACTTGAGCTGGAAGATCCATCACAAGAACCTATTTATGACAGATTGTTAAAGCTTTCAGTGACTCCGGAAAAAGCTCCTGACAAACCGGAATATGTAGAGATCGAATTTGACAAGGGGATCCCCATTAAACTTAACGGAAAAGAATTGAGCCCGGCTTCACTTGTGGCTGAATTAAACGTAATAGCAGGCAGAAACGGAGTTGGGGTAGCTGATATTTTGGAAAACCGTTTTGTAGGAATGAAATCAAGAGGAGTGTATGAAACACCAGCCGGTACTGTTCTCTATGAAGCAATTGGTCAGCTTGAGCAAATGTGTCTTGATAGGAAATCATTGGCGTTCAAAGAAATCGCAGCGGTAAAATTTGCAGAACTTGCATACAGCGGTGAATGGGAAACACCTTTAAGAGAATCGTTATCAGCTTTTGTGGATAAACTTCAGGAAAAAACCACGGGTAAAGTTAAATTAAAACTTTACAAAGGCAACATAATCCCTGCCGGCACTACTTCTCCATATTCTTTATATAATGAAAGTCTTGCCAGTTTTGAAACAGGAGAATTATACAGCCATAAAGACGCTGAAGGATTTATAAATTTGTTTGGATTGCCGCTAAAAGTCAGGGCTTTAATGAAAGAGACTTTGGGAGAGTAACCGTAAACGTTGCTCCGTTGCCTTCTTCGCTTTCAACGGT
>CAYZIV010000056.1:3922-7556 GCA_964478475.1 uncultured Gammaproteobacteria bacterium
ACTTTGGGAGAGTAACCGTAAACGTTGCTCCGTTGCCTTCTTCGCTTTCAACGGTAATTTTGCCTCCGTGCATATCTATGAGTTCTTTCGTTATTGTAAGCCCTAATCCGGTGCTTCCTGTTTTTTTTGAAAAAGCGTTATTGACCTGATGAAATTTTTCAAAAATCTTGGCGTGGTATTCTGTTGGGATACCTATGCCGTTGTCTTTAATGGATATTTCTATATCATCTTTGTTATCTCTCAGTGTTACAGTTATTTCTCCGTTATCAGGGGTGAATTTGATAGCATTGCTGAGGATATTATATAAAATTTGGTGGAATTTTCGCCTGTCAGCAGTTGTTTCTATAGAATTATTTCCTAAATTTAAAATTATTTTGATATTTTTTTTCTCGGCAAGTGGTTTAATAAGGTTATTAGCTTCAAGTATAGCTTCTAAAATATCGAAAGTTGAAGTGTTAAGCTCCATTTTACCTGATTCAATTTTTGATAAGTCCAGTAAATCATTAATCATTCCAAGAAGATGCAACCCGCTTGCGTTAATGTCATTGACGTATTCAGCTTGTTTTTCGTTTAATTCGCCGAAAATATTTAAACTTAACGCTTCAGAAAATCCGATAATTGCATTCAAAGGGGTTCTAAGCTCGTGAGACATATTGGCCAGAAACTCGTTTTTTATCCTGTCGGCTTCGAGGATTTTTTCATTCTGTTCCTTAATAAGCTCAAGAGTTTTGGTCCTTTCTTTTATATTATCTTTCAGGACATTGAGCTGCATTTTAAAAACACCGCTTAATTCAGTGTCTTTAATGATATAAGAAACAGCAGAAATTACAGCTTCCAGTATTTTTTGATCATTTTGAGTGAAAACAACATCATCACTAATTAAAACAACTATGCCATATACCATTTCCCTTATTGACAAAGGAGCAGCAAGAATTGAAACAGTATTTCCGGGTAGATTAATGCCCAATTCTTCAGGTAATGAAAAATTCTTTTCTTCCAAAATGCTGGTTTTTTCTCGGATTATTTTAGTAATAGTCTTGTCTTTTTCAGATATAGCTTTGGTGTAATCTTTATTAGCCAGGTTAATATTGTCTTTTGCTTTAATAATTAAAGAATTTCCTTCCAGTAAGAAGATTATTCCTTGATTATATTTAATTAATTTACTTATTCTGTCAAAAATTAGAGAAAAAATATCGTTTTCATCTTCGGGAGGCTTGTTTAGTAATTCTTTTATGACGTTCAATGTTTTATTAAGCTGAAGAGAAGATTTTTTTTCTTCATAAATATCGTATAACGGGGTAGATAAAACAAGTATTGATCCGTCATTAACTATAAACTTGGTTTTTGAAGGAATAAATTCTTTATTTGTATTGATCAGATTTATTTCACAGAAATAATCTTCTTTTTCATTGAGTATTCTTTCAATTTCAGAGATTCTAAAATCAAAAATCGCTGATACTTTTAATTTGCCGGTTTTGTTTAGATCCCAGCCTAATACTTTATTTAAAGCGTCATTTGCAAAAAGAATTTCTCCCTTTTTGTT
This sequence comes from uncultured Gammaproteobacteria bacterium, assembly GCA_964478475.1. Taxonomy (GTDB): domain Bacteria; phylum Cyanobacteriota; class Vampirovibrionia; order Gastranaerophilales; family UBA9971; genus CAYZIV01. The sequence goes on from CAYZIV010000056.1 coordinate 5,466, forward strand.
AAATTCAAGGAAAAGCAAATCTTTGGAATTCAGCAGTAAATCAGTAAATTTATTTTCTTTATAGGATTCAGCGGATGTCATAAATATTTTATTTAAACCTGCAAAAACTTTCCATAAAAATTATACATTTTTCTATGCACATCTGGGAAGTATGTAAATTATTTTAATTAACCTGAGGGAGTGATTTAAAAGGGTATAATGAAGCTAATTATTTTTTATACTTGACCAAATCCCTGAGATGAGTCCTAAAATCGAGAAAATCATTGCAAAAACAGGCACATCGAGAGATAAAAGGTTATCAATGTACAACCCGAGAAAAAAACCGGCAAGGACTGTAAATAGTATTGTAAAAGGTTTATGCCACATTATATTTCAACAACCCTGCTTTTTCCGCATCTTCTCGGGTCAGAACCTGCAGTAAGATTGCCTCCGTTAAGTCTTGCGCATTGAACACCGCCAAAAAACATATCAAGTCCTTCAAATTCCACAACTTCCCACTCGTCAGGAAGTTCTTGTTTATCAACATCCATGTTGGATTCAACTGCAACTTTCCCGTCTTCCCAATGAATCCGCGGCATTTTCAGCGCTTCTTCAATTGACAGGTTAAGATCGGATATATTAAGAATGGTCTGCATGATAGCAGGCGCGATTCTTGAAGCCCCCGGAGTTCCAAGAGCAAGAATATCGTTGTTTTTTTCGTCAACTCCTATAGTGGGAGTCATGCCGCTAACCAGCCTCATTCCCGGGTCTAATGCGTGGAATCCGAATGGATTTAACTCAAGTTCGCCCAGTGTATTGCCAAGACAGATTCCGGTTCCGGGAACAGCTACTCCTGAACCGTAACCCATGCTCATTGTTATACTGCATGAGTTTCCAAGGTCATCAACACATGTAATTTGTGTAGTGTTAGGTGAGGGCGTAATGTTTGCGTATTTCTCCTGCACATAATCATCTTCCACAAGGTTATAAAGATCATCAAAGTTTCTGTTGCCCTGTCTAAAGAGAGAATATCTGTCATCAAGGGCCGTATAAATAATTTTACCGATTTTTGCAACTGTTTTTGGGTCATATTCTTTAAAATCAAGATATGATACAGCTTTTAGCATTTGTATAAGGGTAAGTCCGCCTACTGATGGAGGTGGATTAGTGTAGATTGAATAATTTCCATACTTTGCTTTTATTGGTTTTCTTTCTATGACCTGGTAATTTTTTAAATCCTCAAATGTAACCAGCCCCCCGCCCCGTCTGATATGTTCGGATAATTTTCGGGCTATTTCACCTTTATAAATTACATCAGATCCTTCATCAGCAATTAATTCAAATATATCCGCAAGATCAGGATTTTTCATAGGATATCCTTCTGTGGGGACTTGTCCATCTTTAGTAGAAAGCAATTTTTTAGAATATTCTGTAAACCAATGAATTTTTTCCGCTGAAAGCGATAACCAATAAGCAATAGTCGCATTCAAAGGCACCCCTTGCCTTGCGTCCTCTACAGCCGGTGTGAGAATTTCTTTCATGTGAAGATTGCCAAATTTTTTTGCTATTAATTCAAGTCCTTTGGCGGTTCCGGGAACCCCAATAGAAGAATAACCAGTGTTTATATCGATTCCTAGTCCGTATGGCAGGGTAACTGTTTTGATATCTTTACCAAATTCATTTTTATCAACCCCCATCCCGGGCATAGCATCAAAAAAATCAAATACAACAGGCTCACAACCCTGAACCTTAATTGTTGCAAACCCCCCACCGCCGATGCTACACATAAGAACATTGGAGACCATAAGATCAAAGGCACCTGCGACAGCAGCATCAAACGCATTCCCCCCTGCCTCAACAACTTTTGCCGCTGCATCAGTTGCATACGGGGTGCAACTGGCAATTGCAACCTTATTTGGCGCTAATTCGTTTTTCATATTAACCCTTACCTCTATTTCTTTAGCTTATAAAAAAATTACGATGAATTCAAATTTAAAATTTTTTTGGTTGAGCTATAATTTTTAATGTAAACTTAAAAAATTTATAAAAAAGCATAAAAAAGGCACAAAAATCTTCAAAAATTATCGGAAATTTATATTTGAATTCACAATT
>CAYZIV010000057.1:0-7346 GCA_964478475.1 uncultured Gammaproteobacteria bacterium
AGTGAAACATTTGATGAAATTGGGTTAATAAGGAAATTAAATATTAGCAATTCCGAAAAAAGTGCAAAAATTATAGATTTATTTAATATTAAAGAACAAAGTTATTTTAATAATCTCGCTGTTAATTATTTATATCAGTCTTCAGATAGAGAATTTTCTAAGTTTGCTGTTAATTCATTAAATGTTCTGGATAAAATTATAAAAAACGGAATAACAGAATCAGACCTTTTAGATAACAAGGTTGAAATGATTGACAAAAATATTGATGATTCTATTCCGGAGGCTCATAAATTTGCGATAGGTTTTTTTATAAAAAAAATCATTGAGCCAAATATGGAAGAAGATGAGACTGCTACGTAAATTGCAATTCAAAAAGTGGTATCTGAAGTAGAACCGGTGATGGTTACATATGAAAAAGGTGATTTAATAATATCACCGGGAGAAAAGGTAAAAGATGTACAGAGAAAAGCACTAAAAAAGCTTGGTTATAATATAAATAAGTTAGATCTAATTGGTGTTACCGGGATTTTATCATTAGTAGGATTATGTTTATTTATTACCGCTTACTATCTTAAAAATTTTGAGAGAAATTTCCTTAAATTTTCTCATGTTGGTCTTATAGCTTTATTAACACTTGTAATAAGTGTTTTAGCTGTTATGATTCCAGAGGATGTTTCTCCATATGTTGTTCCTATTCCTGTAGTGGCTATATTGCTTACTATATTCACAACTTCAAAAATAGCTCTTCTTGTAACCATGCTTACTCTTGTAATGCTTGGAATTTCACTTCAATATCCGATTGAATATATTTTTGTATTTATGTTGGGTTCAATTATAGCTATATTTACTTCAAATTCGCTTAATTACTATAGAAGAATGGATATGGTAAGAACAGGTTTTGATGTCGGGCTTATTCAAATGTTTGTAATTCTTGTAATATTCTTGTTACAGAATAATGCAGAAACTATAGCTCCGGGGGTATTGGCTACAAAAATGATAATGGGGTTTGGAAACGGACTTTTAAGCGGAATCATTGCGTTAGGGATATTGCCATTAATTGAAAATACATTTAAGATTATTACTCCATATGGACTTGCAGAACTTTCAGATCATAATCAGGCTCTTTTAAGGAGGCTTCAGTTTGAAGCTCCTGGAACATATCACCATAGTCTTATGGTTAGTAATTTATGCGAAGCTGCTGCAGAATCAATTGAAGCTAACCCTATTTTAGCTAGAGTTGCAGCCTTTTATCACGATATAGGCAAACTTAAGAGACCATTATTTTTTATAGAAAATCAATCTTATTTTGGAATAGAAAATCCTCATGAAAAATTAAATTCAAGATTGAGTAAAATGGTGATAACAGCTCATCCTAAAGATGGGGTAGAGCTTGCTCGGGAATACGGGCTTCCGCCTATGATCAATCAATTTATAATTCAACATCATGGCGATAGTCTGGTTGCTTATTTTTATAAGCAAGCATTGGAATCGGAGGGCGCTGAAAACATTCAGGCAGAGCATTTTAGATATAATTGTCCTAAGCCTTCATCAAAAGAAGCTGCAATATTAATGTTAGCGGATGCAGTTGAATCTGCCGTAAGAGCATTGAAAAATTCTGATCAGGAAGTTATTGATGGAGTGGTGGATAAAATAATACAAGAAAGGCTTATTGATGGGCAGTTGTCCGATAGTCCTCTAACTCAGAAAAATATTAAAACTATAGCAGGTGTATTTAAACGGGTTCTTAGAGGAATGCAGCACCATAGAGTTAAATATCATGAAGATATCCTTCAGGAGCTTAATAAGAAAAATTTTAATGGCATAAAGCAGGCTCAGCTTCAAAATGAAATAGAAAATAAAGTTTCTAAACTTGCTGAAAACATAGAAATATCGGAAGAACAAAAAAAAAATAATGAGAATAAAGAAAGATAGCAGTTTTTTATGGTGAATTTTGAAGCTTCTTTGTTAAATAATCAAAAAATATTGTTAGTCGAAGAAGAAAAGTTTAAAAAAATTGTTCTATTAATTCTCGAAAATATCATTAAAAATAAAAATTTATTAAAAAATTCTGCATTAAGTGAATATAATTTGTTAAATAAAACGTTAATTGTTGATGTTTTATTAACAGATAATGACCAAATAAAAGAATTAAATAGTGCATACAGAGGGAAAAATGAACCTACGGATGTATTATCATTTGCATTGTTTGCAGATGGACCGGAATCAGACAGAGAAATTTTTGAGAGTAATGAAATACATCTTGGAGAAGTTATTATTTCTGTTGAAACGGCAAAAAAACAGGCAGAGGAAAATCAAACAGAATTTGGTGAAGAAATGAGTTTTCTTTTATGTCATGGGGTTTTGCATCTTTTGGGATTTGATCATCCTGATGAAAAAGCTCTTGAAAATATACTAAAAATTCAAAAAGAGATTTTAGCTGAAATAGAGAATAAATTTATGTAAAGAGCGATGTGGCATTAGCCACATCGCTCTTTACATAAAAATTTGAAATGATTATTTTAAGGTGCTGAAATAATTGTTAGTCGCTGTTAACAGCAATGTCCAATTTTTTTCTGGTTGATTCAGCTTCAAACAATTCACCTAATAAGCAGCCGAGTATTTCGCATAACCTGTCCATGTTTTCATAGGAAGGTTGTGTTCTTCCATTTGCCCATGAATAAACTGTTTGTTGAGGTAAACCAAGTTCTTTAGCAAGTCTGTATAGACTCCAACCTTTTCTTGTTCGTGCAGTTTCTTTGATCCGTATTTTCAGTTTTATCACCCTTCCTTGTTTTTCTCTAACTCTAATTCATTCTAGCCAACATTCATAGGCTATTAGACAATTATGTATTATATTATAGCTATACCTTATATTTTCAGATACTTATACAAAAACATTTCATATATACATACGAATGATTGATGTATGATTGTTTTTTTAAAGATAAAAGCAATCCGCTTTTTTTAGATGTTTTTTAAGGTTTGTATTCAAATATAAACAAAAGCAAATACTTCATGTAGTTGATTTTTTATTTGAAAAATATCTCTAAACCTTTGTAGAATAATGTTTTAGAAGAAATCAATATTTATAAATTATAAAAATCACATTGTCTGAGGATTGTCTTGTTTGTTATTATTATTAAAATATTGATAGTATCATTTATAAAAAAAAGAATAGTTTAAAATATGAAAAAATTTCTAATTTCTTTTATCTTAATATTTTTTATAACAACAATTGCTCGCGCAGAAGAGCAATCAGAGATTATGCTAAAAGGGATAAATCGATATAAAGAAGCAAATTATCTTGGAACTATCCAAATAATGGAAAAAATTATAAATGATAATCCAGGAAGTACTCTTGCGTATTATTATAAAGCTATTTCATATGCACAAATAGGAGATATTAATAAAGCGGAAGAATCTTACAGTAACGTAATTCAACTTGATCCAAATTCTCAATTAGCAAGTTTAGCAAAAAAAGGATTAAAATTACTGCAGCCTCAGGTTGAAGTAAAGCCGGTATCAATGGAAAAGCCTCCGATTTTGTCAGAAAAAATCAATACTTCTTCAAAAGATCCTGATTTTTTAACAGATGATGTAAAAGAAGATATTACAAAAAGAAAGCTGGATTTTATTATAGAGCGTATTAATAATAAAAAAGAATTAAAACCCTCGGACTTTAATGAATTCGAAGATTTTTCGCCGAATAAAACTTATAAAGGAACTCCCTCTTCTGAAGAAATAGCTTATGCATATCAAATTTTAGCCAAGGCCGGAATTAATCCACATCAAAATCAAACTTCCGGAATGAATCCGGAAATGATGCAAATTTCAATGTTGAATTCTACTTTAAACGGAACAAATGGAAATAATTCGACTGGCGTGAATAACGGAAATAATATGATGAACATGATGCCGTTTCTTATGATGATGCAAACACAGCAGGGTGAAAATAATAATATTGATCCTGATTTTATGCAGGCAATGTTATCAAATATGATGATGCCTGATATGACAGGTTTTTATAATAATAACAATTATTAATTAACAGTTATGAAAAAAAATATTTTAATAACCGGAAGTTCATCAGGAATATGGTATGCAATAGCAAAATTACTCATAGATGAAGGTTTTAATGTTGTTATTACGGGTAAAAATATCGAAAAACTCACAAAGGCTTCCCGGCAAATAAATGCCAGGGGTTTTATAGCGGAAGATTTATCAGAAAAAGATGTTGCTCATAAAATTTTTGAAAAAGCGGTCGATATATTGGGAAATGTTGATATTTTAATAAATAATGCCGGTCTGTATTTATGGTCAAAGGCAGAAAAAACACCGTTAAAAGAAGCAGAAAAATTATTAAAAGTTAATCTTCAAGTGCCTCTTGAATTATGCAGCTTGGCGGTGCCGGAAATGAAATCCAATAAATGGGGAAGAATTATAAATATAGGTTCAATAAGCGGAGCTGTTGGAGAAGCAAATGCGTCTGCGTATTCAGCGAGTAAAGCAGGACTGATAGGACTTACCAAATCATTGGCTTTAGAACTTGCAGAATACGGAATTACTGTAAATGTAATTAATCCGGGCTGGGTAAAAACTGATCTTGTTGAGGATGTTTTTGAAGAAGGAAAACTCAGTGAATTTGAACAAATAGATTTAGTTCCTCAAAAACGTTGGATTGAGCCTATTGAAATCGCAGAACTTGTAAAGTATTTAATTTCTGATTCTGCGCGAGGAGTCACGGGACAATCCCTTAATCTGTGTTGTGGCTTGAGTCTTGGTTAATTGCTTAAATTTTTTATTAAAAAGTTTAAATATGAGTTCAAATTAAATACATTATTCAAATGATAATTTTAAAAAAAAATGAAGAAATGTTAAATTTCCTTAACATTATGACGATTATAATAATACGAATATAAAAAAGTATTTGAATTATTAAGGTCTGGTTTCATGAATTTATTGATTAAAAAGTTTGATGAAAATGTTTATATTTTAAAACTTGTTATTTCGGGTGAGAGAAATATTAAAAGCATTATCGCGGGTATAAAAATGATTATTCTTGAAAATCCGGAGAAAAAAACTATTCTTGATTTACGAAAAGTAAATTTTCTCGATACGATAAAAATTGGAACGATAATAGGAACGTATCATTTTTTAGGGTTTAGTGAAAAGAAAATTTATCTTATGGTAAATGATGAAGAGATGAAAAAATCCTTGGAAAAATTAAGTTTTGATAATATTAAAATCCATGTTGGATATGATAAGGTTGCTCTTGAGGGTATAGCTTAAATTAAGGATAGAAGTTTAAAACGACCTGTTAAAATTATTTTAACAGGTCGTTTTAAAATATGCGGTTAATGCATATTTTAATAGACTATATTAAAATTATTGAGTAGAAATAAAGAAATAAAAGTTATGAAAATATTTAATACGCAATCCCAGAGTTTAAAAGATTTTTCTCCGATAGAAAATAATAAAATAAAAATGTATGTATGCGGGCCTACTGTCTATGATTATCCACATTTAGGCCATGCAAGATGTTATATAACCTGGGATACAGTATATAAATACTTGAAGTTTAGAGGATATGACGTAACCTATGCTAGAAATATTACGGATATAGACGATAAAATAATAAATAAAGCAAAAGAAACAGGTTTTTCGACGCAGGAAATTGCTGATAAATATTATCTTGAGTTTGAAAAGGCAATGAATGCATTAAATGTTGCAAAACCTGATGTTGAGCCTAAAGCGACAGAAAATATTGATGAAATGATAAATTTAATTCAAATTTTATGTGAAAAAGGGTTTGCATATGCAGTTGACGGGGATGTTTATTTTGATGTTTCTAAGTTTAATAAATATGGAAGACTTTCGGGTCAAAATATTCAGGATTTAAAATCAGGAGCGCGCGTAGAGTCTTCTGAAAAAAAGAAAAATCCTGCAGACTTTGCTTTATGGAAAGAAGTAAAGGAAGAAAATGAAATAAGCTGGGAAAGCCCGTGGGGTAAGGGTAGGCCGGGTTGGCATCTTGAATGTTCAGCAATGTGTAAAAAATATCTTGGTGAAACTATAGATATTCATGCCGGAGGACAGGACCTTATTTTTCCTCACCATGAAAATGAAAAAGCTCAGTCAGAAGCAGCTTTTGGGAAAGACTATGTAAGATTTTGGATGCATAATGGTTTTGTCAAAATTAATGAAGAAAAAATGTCTAAATCTCTTGGAAATTATGTAAAAATTTCAGATATTCTCGAAAAATATGATGCAAATACTATAAGATTTTTTATCCTTACAAATCATTATAGAATGCCGGTAGAGTTTAATGACAGTTCTCTTAATTCCGCAAAAAGCGGTGTAAAAAGGTTGAAAAACGCTTATGAAGATATTAAATCAGAAGTAGGCGAGGAAAAAATCAATGAAGCAAGTAAAACAATATCGTTGTTATTGGATGAAATGGTTAAAGCAGATCAAATTCCTTTTTATAAAATAGATAGAATGGAATTTTTAGAGGAAAAAATACCGGCAGAAGTGGCAAGTGACTTGATTATAAGTTTGAAAAATTATGTAAACGCTATGGATGAGGATTTTAACACTTCAAAAGCTTTATCTGTTCTTTTTGATATAGCAACGTTCGTTCAAAAAAACAGAAGTGCAGGAAAATATGAAAATAGCGCTTTTTATGTGGCTTTATTGCTTAAGCTTTCTGAAATTATGGGATTTAATTTAAAAACTGAAGAAAAATATTCTGAGGAAATTTCTGTGCAGCTTATAGAAATGTTAATTGATGTAAGACGTATTGCAAGAGAGCAAAAAAACTGGGAATTATCTGATAAAATCAGAGATGATCTTGCAAAAATTGGTATAATTATTAAAGATCATAAAGACAGACCAACGTCCTGGAGTTTTTCGGATTAATGAAAAAGCTTTCAACAAGATCATACGCTTATATCGGTGATGCTGTATATGAAGTTTTTGCAAGGCAGAAAACCTTATCAATTACTGAAAACCCTAAAAAATTGCATAAAGCTACTTCTTCAATAGTAAATGCGGAATTTCACAGTGAGCTCTTGCATTTTATAGAAGAAATTCTTACAAATGACGAAAAAGATATTGTTAGATCAGCGAGAAATTTATCAGTAACAACGGCAAGAAGGACAAATCATTCAATACACAGGTTAAGCACAGCTTTTGAAGCATTAATAGGATATCTCTATATTAATGATAAAAACAGGCTTCTTGAGTTATATCGCAGAATAGAACCAGTTATTGATGAAAAATTGGAATTGATTTAAATACAGTCTTAATTGTCTTACTGATTTTATATTCGGTGTTTGTATTATATT
>CAYZIV010000058.1:0-4206 GCA_964478475.1 uncultured Gammaproteobacteria bacterium
ACCCTCCACACCCTTATAGGTGTGTTAAGGGCAAAGCCCTTAACAATCTTTTTTAAAATTTTAAGAATTTTTGATTCAATAATAACAAGGAATACAGCTATTTAGTGATTCAGATTAATTAACCTCCTGTTCAGGTCTTTTAAACAGGAATAATTATAAGTGAAATAATTTAGAATATTAGTGAGACAGGAAATACAAATTAAATGAGCGAAATAGATATACAAAAAATTAGAAATATAGCAATAATCGCCCATGTAGACCATGGAAAAACAACGTTAGTTGATTGCATGTTAAAGCAAAGCGGAATTTTTAGAGATAATGAAGTTGTGCAGGAGCGAGTTCTTGACTCAAATGATCTTGAAAAAGAACGCGGCATAACAATTTTATCTAAAAACGTATCTGTATTTTATGATGATTACAAAATAAATATCGTTGACACACCCGGACACGCAGATTTCGGAGGAGAAGTTGAGCGGGTTCTGGGGATGGTTAACGGGGCATTACTGATTGTTGATGCAGCTGAAGGTCCTATGCCTCAAACGAGATTTGTTTTATCAAAAGCTCTAAATCTTGGGTTAAAAATTATAGTTGTAATAAATAAAATAGACAGGCAGGGAGCAGACCCGCATAAAGCTGTAGACAAAGTATTTGACCTGTTTGTAGAATTAACCGATGATCCGGACCTGATTGATTTTCCGATTATTTACACAAGCAGCCTGGAGGGACTTGCAAAATATGAAATTGATCAGGAAAATGGTGATTTCAAACCATTATTTGACAGTATTATAAAATATATTAAACCTCCAAAAGGTGATCCTGAAGCTAATCTGCAATTTCATGTAACCACTCTTGATTATGATGATTATGTTGGAAGAATTGCAATAGGTCGTATAATTAACGGCACTTTAAATAAAAGCGAACAAGTCAGCTTAATTAAATCAGACGGCAAAATTGTAAGAGGTAAATTACTTAAAATTCTTGGCTTTAACGGATTAAAAAGAGTTGAAGTTGATAAGGCATATGCCGGAGAAATTATAGGAATAGCCGGATTTGATGATATTCAAATCGGAGAAACCATTTCATCTTTAGACAAACCTGAAGCTTTACCACTAATAGCTGTTGATGAGCCTACACTTCAAATGAATTTTTCTGTAAATGACAGTCCGTTTGCAGGAACCGAAGGAAAATTTATAACCTCAAGACAGGTCAGAAAACGTTTATTTCAGGAACTCGAAAAAAACGTAAGTTTGCGGGTTGAAGAAACAGAGAGCACTGATGTTTTCAAAGTAAGCGGTAGAGGCGAACTGCATTTGAGCATTTTAATCGAGACAATGCGGCGTGAAGGTTATGAATTTCAGGTAAGCAAGCCTGAAGTTATATTAAAAAAGGTTAATGATCAGGTTTTAGAACCATATGAAAATTTAGTAATTGATATTCCTGAAGAGTTTGCGGGAAGCTGCATAGAAAAACTGGGGTCCAGAAAATCCGAAATGATCTCAATAAATTCCAATGGAACCCGCACCAATATCAACTTTACAATTCCGGCAAGAAGTCTTATTGGCTTTAGAAGCGAATTTATCAGAATAACAAAAGGTGAAGGGATTATGTATCACACTTTTTGTGATTACCGCAATTATGCCGGAGATATTGCAAATCATAAAAACGGAGCTCTAATCGCATTCGAGGACGGTGAAGCTGTTCCTTATGCGCTCCATCAATTTGAAGACAGAGGTGTGTTTTTCATCAAGCCCAAAACAAAGGTTTATCGGGGTATGGTAGTTGGAGAAAGCAATAAACAGCAAGATATTACCATAAATGTATGTAAAACTAAGAGGTTAACGAATATGAGAAGCTCTACAGCCGATGTACTGGTTACACTTGCAGTACCCAGAATGCTTTCTCTTGAATATTGCCTTGAAACTATCAGAGAAGATGAACTTTTAGAAATTACCCCGCAAAACATCCGTATACGCAAAATTAATTTTCATTAAATCTTTATATTAAATATTGATGCCAAATACTTAACAAATTTACTGGATTTTCCAGTGGAGTGAAGGAGTTTTTCCACATCTTTTCTGCTTATCCAGATACCACCGCATACAGGACATTTATATACAAAAATTCCGGTCTTATCAATTTCAGTTTTTTCCAGAGGTTTTTCATCAACGGGACAAGTGGAGTCCAATTCAATTGCCTCGTCAATTCTACGCCTAACTCTAAACTCCCGAAGTTTTCTCCTTATATCAACTTCCTGTTGCGTTGCCCACTTCTGTTCTTCCCTGGAAGGTTTAAAGCCCATTATCTCTCCCGCCTTGTTTTTACAATTTAAATTATAAAAACCTCATTTAAACAGCATATCTTTTTTAAATGAGTATTAAATCCAATTATCTACCTATGTTATAATTATTTTTATAATTAAGTCATACTATACTAAAGATTAAAAATAATTCTTTTTAATTTTTAAAATTATATCAACGCTATTTAAAAGTTTTCGGTAATTTAAATTGTTATTAGAATATTGGAGTTCATAAAAGCTTGAATATTAATCCTGAAAATAATGACATAAGGGACGAAGAAATAAATATTTGGCTGGATGAATATAAAAAATCCAACAACGAAAAAACAAAAAAACAGCTAAAAAATCTTATTTTTCATTATTATCTTCCTCTGGTAAAAAAAATAGCCCATGGCCTGGCCAGAAGACAATCAGACCCGATCGAAGATATAATACAAGTCGGCTGCCTGGGACTAATGAAAGCTGTTGACCAATTCAATGAAGAACACGGAGCAAGTTTTAAAACTTATGCAACATATAGAATTACCGGTGAAATAAGACATTATCTAAGAGATAAAGCCTCAATTATAAGAGCGCCAAGAGAATTATTGGAACTATCTTTTAGAATGAAGTTAATTTTTGAAAAACTACATTCAAAATTAGGTAGAGCCCCAACAGAATTAGAAATTGCCAATGAATTACAAATCCCTCTCAAAAGGATTAACGAGGCTTATGAAGCTGACAGAAGGAAACAAACTCTTTCTCTTGACCAGGTTTTAATTTTTTCAGAAAATGAACAATCTTTGGGAGAAAAACTAATTGATAATAAATATGAAGAACAACAATTATTTCAGGAAGAAAGAATAATGTTAATGGACGCTGTTGAACTATTGCCGGATTATTTAAAAGAAGTAATAAGAATGAGCTTTTTTGAAGATCTCAACCAAAATGAAATCGCTCAAAAAGTGGGTGTTTCTCAAATGCAGGTCAGCAGGCGAATTAAAAAAGCTACAGATGAATTATTTAAAATAATCACCTCTAAAAACAAGGATGTCATTCGAGAAAACTCCTAATTTAATAACAGTTTTATCAAAAAGAAAGTCAAAAAATGCCTGAAATAGAAATATATATACTAATTTTTATCATAGGACTTATCATAGGGAGTTTTTTAAATGTATTTGCCTTAAGACTTCTTAGTGAAGAAGATTTTATTTTCAAACGATCTAAATGTCCGAACTGCGGCAAAAAAATAGCCTGGTATGACAATATACCTATCTTGAGCTATATATTACTTCGGGGAAAATGCAGAAACTGCAAGGAAAAAATCAGCATTCAATACCCCTTGGTTGAATTAACTACAGCAGTATTATTTGTTCTTGTCTATTATTACTGGGGATTTAGCCTTAAAACACTTTTTCTTTTAATTTTAGTCTCTAATTTGATTGTTATAACAATAACTGACCTTAGAGAAAAAGTAATCTTTGATATTAATTCACTTCCGCTTATTCCTCTGGGATTAATTTATAACTTCTTTGATATAGGGGGGCACTCACTTCAATCCACAGAAATCATAGGAATTTCTGTTAATGATGTATTTATTTCAGCAGTAATAGGAGCTGCAATAGGAGCTGCATTTTTTGAAATTTTTTCCAGATTGGGATATTTATTATCAGGTGAATATGCCTTTGGAGGAGGAGATACTATTCTCGGAGCCGCCCTTGGCGCTTGGTTCGGATGGGAAATGCTGATAATTTTACTTATCTTAAGTTTAATTATACAAACTATAGTCGGTATTCCAATTATTTTTGTTAATTTGCTAAAAACTAAAGAATACAAGAGCATTATAGCAATGACAGGACTATTCCTGGCATTGCTTATGTCCGTTTCAGGCAGAATTCTGATTGAACGTCAATTATTTGAAGTTTCTATTG
>CAYZIV010000058.1:4306-7338 GCA_964478475.1 uncultured Gammaproteobacteria bacterium
ATGTCCGTTTCAGGCAGAATTCTGATTGAACGTCAATTATTTGAAGTTTCTATTGTATTAATGATTACAGCTCTAATAACAGGCTTAGTCTCTGTGTATTTTCTTTTCAAAAGAATGCGCCATACTCAGCAATACACATTTCTGCCGTTTGGTCCTCCGCTGGTTGCAGCGGCATTAATAATTATGTTTTTTAAAGATCAAATTTATTTAAATTTGGGATAATTCTTTTGAAGGCTTTCTTCCTCTCTTAGAGAGTTTTTCTTTATTTTGCTGTTGAATTTCTTCAGTAATATTAAGCCTTTGTGCAATTTCATCCAAATGCTGCCTGTATTCCATAGGATCAATTTTTTTATCTTTTAAAAGTTCCATTATTATTTTTATTCCAATAATATTTATCCCCAGTTCTCTGGAGAGATACTGCACAAATTTCCCTCTATCTATATCATTTAAGGAATACAATCTTCTATTTTTAGGAGATCTTGCAGGAACGAGAATGTTTTCTTCATTATAAATACGGAGGGTTCTTTGATGAACACGTAAAATATCAGCCACCACACTTATAGGAAAAAATGGTTTGTCAGGGTTAATTTCATTTTGATTTTTGTTCAATGGTTTTTTTGTCATTTTTTTCTCCAGCAATCACTCTTTAATCTCTTTTTAGGTTTTACAATAGACCTTTCTGGTGTAAAGATAATTTATACAAAAATTATCCAACGGATATAAAATAGATATTAAATCTATTAAATTAATTATATGATAAACTAAACAGTTAATAAATTAAAGGTATGATAAACTAAACAAAATTTAAAGAAATATAAATTTTTATCTTTTATGGGTAGCAGCATTTATTCTGGCAACCGCTCTGGCTAAAGAAACTTGAGCTCTGTGCACATCAACATCCGGAGCGGCAGTTTGCAATCTTGCCTCAGCTCTTTCAAATGCAGCTCTTGCGCGCGGTATATCAATTTCTTCCCCAAGTTCCGCTGTATCCGATAAAATTACCGCATTGTTGTCTTTTACCTGGATAACTCCACCTAATATGGAAACAAAATTCTTTTTACCTTCTGACCTGTATTCAGTAACCCCAATGGCTAAATCTGTCATATATGCAATATGACCGGGTAAAATTCCAAATTCACCGTCTTCACTTTTAGAAAAAACAGCATCAACTTCTTCATCTACAAGAATTTTTTGAGGAGTTATTATTTTTAATTTAAGTTTTTTTACCATTATTTTAAACTGCTTTAATTAAGAATTTTCTGCTAAAGTACTTGCTTTTTGTTGAGCCTCTTCGATAGTTCCCACCATATAAAAAGCTTGCTCAGGCAAATCATCATGTTTTCCTTCGAGTATTTCCTTAAATCCTTTTATGGTATCTTCAAGTTTTACATATTTCCCTGAAATTCCTGTAAATTGTTCTGCTACGAAGAAAGGCTGACTTAAGAATCTTTGCATTTTTCTTGCTCTGGATACAACGATTTTATCATCTTCTGATAACTCATCCATGCCAAGAATAGCTATAATATCCTGCAAGTCTTTATATTTTTGAAGAACCTGCTGAACACCCCGAGCTGTTTCATAATGTTCATCACCAATAACTATCGGGTCAAGAACTCTGCTGGTGCTAGCAAGAGGGTCTACTGCCGGATAAATACCCAACTCGGATATCTGCCTGGAGAGAACAGTAGATGCATCCAGGAACGAAAATGTTGTTGCAGGAGCTGGATCAGTTAAGTCGTCCGCCGGGACGTAAATTGCCTGAACAGAGGTAATTGAGCCATCTTTTGTACTTGTAATTCTCTCTTGAAGTTCTCCCATTTCTGTTGCCAATGTCGGTTGATAACCTACAGCACTTGGCATACGTCCCAGAAGTGCTGACACCTCGGAACCTGCTTGAGTAAACCTAAAAATATTATCAATAAACAAAAGCACATCTTGTTTTGCTTCATCTCTAAAGAATTCTGATGCAGTCAGAGCTGTTAAGCCAACTCTCATTCTTGCGCCCGGCGGTTCATTCATCTGGCCATAAACAAGAGAAACTTTATCCAGAACGCCGGATTCTTTCATTTCCTGCCAAAGATCATTTCCTTCTCTGGTTCGTTCTCCTACTCCGCCAAAAACCGAAACACCGCCGTGTTCTTGAGCAATATTATGAATTAGTTCCATAATAATAACAGTTTTTCCAACTCCTGCGCCACCGAATAATCCAACTTTTCCGCCTTTTGGATATGGCTCAAGCAAATCAATAACTTTGATTCCTGTTTCAAAAATTTCAGTATCAGTGTTTTGATCTCTTAAAGTTGGAGCTGGTCTATGGATTGGGTATTTCTTTTCATAATTTACAGGACCTGCTTCGTCCACAGGTTCGCCTAGAACATTTAAAATTCTTCCTAAAATTCCGGGACCTACGGGAACTGTTATAGGCTGACCTGTGCTTTCAACTTCCATTCCTCTTTTCAGGCCGTCAGTAGTGGACATTGCAACAGATCGAACTCTGTTTTCTCCCAATAATTGCTGCACTTCTGTTATTAAATCAGGTTGTTCCTTACCGGGAAATGCATTTCTTATAACTAAAGCATCATAGATCTGGGGAAGTTGACCTCCAGGAAATTCCACGTCAACCACAGGACCTATTATTTGTGTTATTTTACCAATTGTTTTTACTTCTACAACATTAGACACTTTTCTTACCCAATCCGCATTTTAAATCTGAATTATTACTATTATTTATCACAAAATTGTCATCTAGCCAACTAATTTAAGTTATGTAATTTAATTATCAATTTAATAAAAAGTTAATTTTAAAGAATATACTTTCATTTTAACAATTATCCTTCAGGAACAATATATTCTTATAATATGTCTTTGTATTTATAGATAGCATTCATAATATGAATATTGTAAAATATTAACAGGAAGCAGTTCAAGTGATTGCGGAGAAGATACATATGAAAGTTTTCTTTCAACTGTATCAACTCTGAGGAAAGTCCGGGCTCCACAGGGCAGGTCGCCGGGTAACTCCCGGTGCAGGT
>CAYZIV010000059.1:0-7334 GCA_964478475.1 uncultured Gammaproteobacteria bacterium
AGAGGTAGTTAAAGGTTTCACCTTTAACAATTCCATATAGATTTTAAGAAATTTTATTAAGCTATAATTACATTTCAGCTAATTCGCGACTCAGATTAAATATCCAAATTACTGACATACATTGCGTTTGTTTCGATAAATTCTCTTCTTGGTTCAACTCTTTCACCCATTAAGGTGTCGAAAAGCTGATCACAAACAAGCGCATCATCTATATTCACTTTCAATAAAGTTCTTGTTTCAGGGTTCATAGTAGTTTCCCAGAGTTGTTCAGGCATCATTTCTCCAAGCCCTTTAAATCTCTGAATATTTAATCCTTTTTTTCCTCGTTCTTCAATAATTTTGCTTATATCATCAAATGATTTTATTAAAATATCGGTTTTATCATCTATAACGAGGTTAAGGCTTTCTTCTTCTTCGAGAAGGAAATCTCTTATTTCGGGATAAGATTTTTTAATTCTGTTATATTCTATGCTGTTAAGTATAGGAGCTGTGATAACAGCCGGTTTTTCATTTTCATCATTGTATATCAGGATAGTATTTTTATTTGTTTCGGGATGATGTTTGATTTTCAAGCCATAATCAACATTATGTCGTTCAAAATATCCTTTGAGCAGAACTATTAGTTTTTCTAATTCATCCGGATCATCGAACTGTTCCATGGTTGCTTCTGATCTTATGAGTCCTCTTATAACGATACCAGGTATTTCACTGACAATTGGGTTTTCAAAAGATCTATAATAACTCATCATGTTGCCAACCAACCTAACCAGTTCATCGCCCTGGCAGGATTTTTTCTTGGCAGAATCAAATAAAGTCAGCCCTTTAACACCTCTTTCCAACAGAATTTTATCTAAAGTTCTGTCATCATAAAGATATTGGAATTGTTTTCCTGTTGTTAATTTATAAAGAGGCGGTTGAGCGATATACACATAACCGTTTTCTATTAAAGGCTTAGCATACCTGAATAAGAAAGTAAGCAATAGCGTTCTGATGTGGGCGCCGTCAACATCAGCATCTGTCATGATAATTATCTTATGATAACGGAGTTTTTCAATTTCAACTTCTTCTTCAACCTTACTGATACTTATACCCAGAGCTTGAATAAGCGCCTGAATTTCGTTGTTATTATAGAGTTTATCGATACGCGCGCGTTCAGCGTTTAAAATTTTACCTCTTAAAGGAAGAATGGCCTGAAACATTCTGTTTCTGCCTTGTTTTGCGCTACCACCGGCGGAATCTCCCTCAACTATGTATATCTCGCACTTATCAGCTTCTCTATTACTGCAATCTGCCAGTTTACCGGGAAGAGTTGAATTTTCCAGCACACTTTTTCTTCTGGTAAGCTCTCTTGCTTTTCTGGCGGCTTCTCTTGCTCTGGCAGCCTGCACAACTTTAGAAATAATTATTTTAGAGCACTTGGGATGCAACTCCAGCCAATCTTGAAAATGTTCATTAATAACACTATTGACTATTGCCTGAACTTCGCCGTTGCCGAGTTTTTCTTTTGTTTGCCCTTCAAATTGAGGATTCGGGACTTTAACGCTGATTATAGCGGTAATTCCCTCTCTTACATCATCTCCGGCAAGATTTTCATCATTTTCTTTCAGCAAACTGTTTTTTCTTGCAAATTCATTTATAACTCTTGTCAGTGAATTCCTAAACCCTGTTAAATGGGTACCTCCGTGGCTGGTATTTATGTTATTTGCAAAACTGAGAATGGTTTCACTGTACGCATCAGTATATTGAAAAGCAACTTCAACCTGAACATTATCTTTTGTTATATCCACATAAAAAAGGCCCGGATGCAGCACGGTTTTATTTTTGTTCAAATATTCCACATAGCTGGCTATACCGCCTTCATAGAAAAAAGTTTCTTCTGTTTCTAAATTTTCATCAATAAAAATTATTTTTAACCCTTTATTTAAAAAGGCCATTTCTCTAAGTCTTCGAGAAACAATTTCCCTATCAATTTTAGTTGTTTCGGTAAAAATTTCAGAATCAGGCCAAAAAGTAGTCTTTGTTCCTGTTTTTTCTACCTGAAACTCTTTTAAAACAGGAGAAGTGGGTTCTCCTCTAAGATAAGCTTGTTTATAAAGCCAGCCTTCTCTTGCCACTTCAACAATCATTTTTTCAGAAAGAGCATTAACAACAGATGCGCCAACCCCGTGGAGTCCGCCGGAAACTTTATATCCGCCGTCGCCAAATTTTCCTCCGGCATGAAGTACTGTATGAACAATCTCTAAACACGACTTTCCTTCAAAATCATCTTTGGAATCTACAGGTATCCCTCTTCCATTGTCTTCTACGGAAATACTGTCATCTTTATTAATTTTTACTTTGATTTCTGTGCAATATCCTGCTAAAGCTTCATCAATCGAGTTATCAACTATCTCATAAATTAAATGATGCAGACCTTTTTGACTCGTAGAGCCTATATACATGCCAGGTCTAAGCCTTACTGCTTCCAGCCCCTCCAGAATTCTAATATTACTGGAATCATAAGACGTTACATTATTGTCCATCATATTTGTCACAATTAAATCCTTCTTAACCTTATTAAAACTTCTTTTAAAAGTAAGATCTACACTTAAATTATATCACGCACAAAAAAATTCAATTTAATAAACTGAATCGCTAATTAACCTGAATTACGAATTAAATTTGGATGAAATTTCTCAAAATCCCCACCCGCAGCCACCCTTAAGAGGTAGTTAAAGGCAAAGCCTTTAACAATTCTATATAGATTTTGAGAAATTTTGTTAAGCTATAATGGTATTTAAACTATTTAATGATTGGGGTTAATAAGTTAAAATTTAACTTTGAGATATAATTAAATTTATCAGTTTCCGTAACAAAAAACTTTTATTTATGAACAAAAATCACAATCTAATATTTCTTGGTCCCAAAGGATCTTATACAGAAATTGCAGCAGATAATTTTATCAATAAAGAAAAAATAAAAATTTACAACCGTGAAGTAAGAAACTCCATTCTGGGAGTAATAAATTCCGTTGATAATTCCGATAATAACATCGGAGTAGTGCCTTTAGAAAATTCTATAGAAGGAATAGTCAGAGAAACTGTAGATAATCTTATCAAAACAAAAACAAAAGTGCTGATAACCGGAGAAACAATTGTTCCAATTTCACACTGCTTAATAAGCAAATCTAATAATTTTAAAAATATTGATAAAATTATTTCCATGCCCCAGGCATTAGCCCAGTGCACCCATTTTTTAGAACAAAACTTACCTCAAGCAGAAAAACTGCCGGCTAAAAGCACATCAGAAGCAGTGAGGAATTTAAAAGACCTGCCGGAAAATTATGCGGCCATTGGTTCTGCAAAAGCAGCTGAAATATATGGTATTAACATTATTCAAACCGGGATAAATGATGAGAAAGAGAACTTTACAAGATTTGTATCATTAGGATCAAATATTCCTGACCCTACGGGAGAAGATAAAACTTCAATAGCCCTGACAATCAATAATAAACCCGGTGCCCTGGTTGATATTTTAACAGCTTTTAAAGATAATAATATAAATCTTTCCTATATAGAGTCCCGGCCGTCAAAAAAAGTTTTCGGGGATTATACCTTTTTCATAGACTTTGATGGACACATAAAAGATCAAAAAATCAAAGGCACTCTGGAAAAAATCACACCATACGTGAATTTTTACAGGTTTCTCGGATCATATGCAAAAAAGAAATTAATAAAAATTTAATCATAAATAGACAAAAAAACATGTTCGATGTCTAATAATTATACAAAATTTCAAATATTACCGGTTAATTTAATTATTATCAGGAAAAATTGAATGAATAATAAAGAACAAAAGAAAATTAAAGTTTCATTTCCTCATATGGGAAGCCTATATATAATTGTAGGGTCATTAATAAAGTCTATAGGCGGAGAAGTAATAGTTCCACCAAAAACAACTCAAAAAACACTTTCTCTGGGGACAAAATACAGCCCGGAATCAATCTGTCTTCCATACAAACTGCTGCTGGGAAACTACATAGAAGCAATTGAGCAAGGAGCAGAAGCCATAATAATGATTAGCAGTCCCGGAATATGCAGACTGGGCGAATATAGCAAATCAATAAGAAATGCGCTGGAAGACCTCGGTTACAAAGCAAAATACATTGACCTTGATTTATATAAGGGAAAATTTTTCGAGCTTTTCAATTGCATGAGGGAGATTAGCGGAAATTCAAATTTAATAGACGTCGCTAAGGGAGTATTGCTTGCTTTTAACAAAATTTTCGTCCTGGACAACCTGGACAACACTCTTTCTTACTACAGAGCAAGAGAATACGAAATAGGAACTTCAGAAAGAGCATTCAACAGAGCAATAAGATGGATTGATGAAGCATCTACCAGAAAAGAGCTCAAAGAAGCCAATCAAGAAGCAATCTTAGAGATCCAAAAAACCGAAATAGACAAAAACAAGGAAGTTTTAAAAGTTGATCTTACCGGAGAAATATTTATGGTGCTCGACCCGTTTTCAAATCAAAATATAGAAAGAGAACTGGGCCGCATGGGAGTTCAAACAAAAAGAAGCATGAATTTAAGCGGCTGGTTAAAAACAGCAATCATACCCAAATTTTTAAGAAAAGGAGAGACTCACTTAGAAAGGGCGTTTAAATTCGCAAAACCATATCTTACAAGGGACATTGGCGGCGATGCAATAGAGTCGGTCAGTGATATAGCTTACGCAACAAGCAACGGAACGGACGGAATAATCCATGTAAGCCCATTTACATGCATGCCGGAAATTATGTCTCAGAACATATTCCCCAAGATGCGTCAAGATGGAGCGTTGCCAATATTAGCGCTGGTTCTTGATGAACAAACAGGGCGGGCAGGTTTTGTAACCAGACTGGAAGCTTTTGTTGATCTTATGAAACGCAGAAAAAGACAGCTTATACAAGTATAGCAAGGTAACATGAGCGGATTTAAGCATAAAACAGTTCTTTTAAATGAAGCTGTAGAACTTTTAAACTGTCAAAAGGGGAAAATTTACATTGACGCAACCGCAGGAGGAGGCGGACATTCTCTCGCCATAGCGGAAAAGATTTATCCCAACGGCAAGCTTATTATGATTGACGCAGACCCGGAAGCTATAAAAGCTTCTACAGAGAGGCTAAAGGATTACAGCGAAATCACAACAATAATAAGATCGAACTATTCAGAAATTCCTAATATCTTAAAGGAACTTAACATAGATAAAATAGACGGAGGAATTCTTTTTGACCTGGGAGTTTCTTTTTATCAGTTAACCTCTGGGGAGAGAGGGTTCAGTTTTTCGCATGAATCAAAGCTTGATATGAGAATGAATCCTGATATTCAGCTTACTGCTTTTGAAATCGTGAATAAATGGCCTGAAGATCAACTATACAAGATCTTTAAGGAATACGGGGAAGAACGTTATTCACGAAAAATAGCAAGAGCAATTACCCAAATCCGAAAATCGCAAGAAATAGAGACAACAAAGGATTTAGCCGAACTTGTTGTAAAGACAACTTCGTGGTCAGGACAGAAAATTCATCCTGCGACAAGAGTTTTTCAAGCTTTGCGAATCGCAGTTAACAATGAACTTGAAATTATTGAAAAAATATTAAACAAAATAGTTCACTTATTAGACAAAAATGCTAGAATAGTTGTAATAAGTTTTCATTCACTGGAAGATAGGGTAGTTAAAAACATTTTCAGACATTATTCTTCAAAGTGTGTTTGTCCGAAGGACAAAATGATCTGCGAATGCGAGCCGCCTATTTTAAAGGTCCTGACTAAAAAACCAATTATCCCGTCAAGGGAAGAAATCAGGGAAAACCCTTCTTCAAGAAGCGCAAAAATGAGAGCAGCGGAAAAAATCATATAGAGAACCAAAAATTATGGGTGGAGTAACAAACTGATGGCATTTCCCAAGTTATCAAATACAAACAAAGCAAATACTAATAAAAAGCAGTTTTCAACTCATCAAAATCCTGTTGTAAGGGCGAAATTTCCTGCGAAGACTAGTGTATATCCAAAACCTGCTATTTTAAAGATAAATAAGATATTAGCTTTTTCACTGCTGGCAGCTGTTTTTTTATCAATGGCAAGTTATCTTGGAGTTATAGCAAAGGAAAACAAGATCAAAGAATTTCATTCATTAACAAACAGGATTAATCATGAAAACATACAACTACAAAATCAGGTTGATTATCTAAAATCTTTTTATCTAATTGACCATAAAGTTCAAAAGGTTGATTTTTTAAAGAAACCGGATAAAGTAATTGAAGTAAATGGACAGCATAAGATGCCTGTTTTTTCTGACAACAAGGAGTTTTTTGATATCACGACCGCCCCCGGGTATTAAGATATTAAAAGACAACTTCTAAAATACGAGCAATTTAGTTTTAATTTAAAAATTATTTCTAATTTCCTAAAATATAATTAAATATTAATTTATCTACTGGTTAAAAAATGAAATTTTTCTTTAAAATTAATCCCAAAAAATATAATTTTTGGTCAATTATCACTCAAAGTTTACTATTTATTTTTGCTTTAATAATATTAATACAATTAATAAATCTTCAAGCGAGGCAGGGATATACTCTTAAAGAAAAAGCAAGCCAAAACAGGAGATCAGAAAGGGATTTAAGCTTCAGGGGCGAAATTTTTGACAGAAACGGAATAAGACTAGCCGGAGACACAGCTATATATGACATATACGCACATCCTCCACATTACAGCAACAAAGGCGGTCCCAAAGAAATTGCAAAAATTCTTGCCAAATATCTTGATCAACCCGAAGAACTTTTACGTAAGAAGCTAAGCAAATATGAATATTCAACGATATACCTTGCAAAAAATATAGATACAGACGTTGTTGAAAAAAAAATCCGATCTGAGCTTATCGATAAAAAAATAAGCGGTCTAAGTTTTGTAAAAAAAAATAAACGGATATATCCACAGGGAAATTTAGCATCACACATCTTAGGATATATTAATTTTGAAGCCAATCTTTCTGCAGGAGTTGAAAGAACAGGTCACACAAGCCTGACAAACTTGCCAAAAACGAAACCTATTGAATATGACGGCAGAGGCAATGTTATTTATGACTTTAATACAAATCCCGAAAAAGTCACATCTCCATTAAAAGGCTCTAAACTTATTCTCACAATAGATTCCGCTATTCAACATGTTGCTGAAACGGAGCTTGCGAAGAAAGTTAAAGAAACGAAGGCCGACAAGGGCACGGTAATAGTAATGAACCCTAAAACTGGAGAAATTCTGGGATTTGCTGTTTATCCGACATATGACCCTAATCAATACAATGTTTTTAGC
>CAYZIV010000060.1:0-7186 GCA_964478475.1 uncultured Gammaproteobacteria bacterium
AGCTCAGCAGTTTCTTTTTTATCTGTGTGCTTTATTTCTTTTTCATTAATTTCTGTTTTTTCAGCTATAACATTTCCGTTAGCTGATTTAACAGCTTTATTTTTTGTATTTGTTTGGTTCTGATTTATTGTTTCTTGAGATTTTGTTTTATCTGCAATAGCTTTTTTTTCTGTTTCGTCTGTTTTTTCAGAGTTTCCTGCAGTTGAATTTAGAGTATTTCTCGCATTTTCATTTTTAACATCTTCAGCTTTTGTATTTTCTTCAGCTTTGGTTGAATTTATATTTGCTTCTTTCTGAGTTACTTTGTTTTCATCATTTTTTTCTGAGGTTACCTTGCTAACAACAACAGGTTTTTCTTGAGCATCTTTATTTTGTTTGGAATCGGCTTCTTTTTCTTTGGAATTATTATGCTCAGAAGTTTTATCAGAATTTTCTTTTTGGGTTTCTTTGGCGTTTGTTGTTTCAGAGTCTTTATTTTCAACTTCTTTGTTTTCTTTTGAACCTGTCTTATTAGTTGTATTTTCTGTTGCTTTTGTTTCTTTATCTTCTTTGTTGTTTATTTCATTCGAAACATTTTTTGAGTTTTCCCGGCTAGCTTCTTTGTTTTCAGAAGCCTTGTATTCATCTGTTTTTGTTTTTGATTCTTTTATATCCAGGTTTAAAGCCTCTTTTTCAGGGCTGTAATAGGTTCTGTTTTCTTCATTAAAACCGTTTGTATTCTGCAATTTATTAAATTCATTTTTGTTGTTATAACTGTAATTTTCGCTATAATTTTGATTGTTGTTCCATTGGTTTGAAAATTCATCTTTTTTAGATGAAAAATCGTTCAGTTTTTCTCTGTTGAAGTTATAGCTCTTATTTGCTGATTCAAATATTTTCATGAAATTATCTGAATTATCCCGTGTGGAATAATTGCAGCTGAAATTTTGTTGTTTAGAGTTGAAATCTGTTTTTATTATGTCCAGTAAAATATTTGTGGTCATCCATGAAACCTCAATAATTTATTAACACCCCGATTTTTTTTGTTTTATACGGCTTTTTTATGTCTATTTGTTGCTATTTCATCAATATTAAGCATGTCCAGTCTTTCGATATTTCTTTTAAACTCCTCCATTGCTTTTTCTTTAAGTTTTTCCATCATCGTTTTTTGTTTCAATGCTTCCAGCATTAGCTGATTTTTTTCCGTAAGTTCTTTTTCAATCTCTTGTATGAGTTTTTTTTGGTTTTCAATATCTAAGTGAAGTTTAGATATGTAGTTTTGATGACAAAAAGTAAGGGTATGGTCAATAACTCCGCTTTGTATTATGTTTTCCAGTCCTTTTTTTGTTTTTTCCAGGTCTTTATAGATAGAATCGAGTGTGTTTTTTTCTATCATCAGTTTGTTTTTAACTTTTGCAAACTCTAACTGCGCGTCTTTAAATTTATTTTCACGTGCATCAAGAACACTTTGCAGCTTGAATTTAAAACCTTTCACCCGATAACCCCATTGCCGTATAAATCCCGTATGGTAATAAAAGATTAACGTATTTGGCAGAATCTATTCATCCTCTAAAGAATGGATTTGAATTTAAATCTTTAAAAAATGCAAGTTTGAAAAAAAATTTGATAAAATATTATTGATAAGTTTTAAGAACATTAGTAATATAATTTTTAAAGAAATTATTTTATAGAGAAATAACATTATATGTCATCAGACACGAGTAGCAGTAATTTAGATACAGTAATTCAACCGAGCATATTAAAAATAGAAGCATTAGAAGCAGAAGATTGTCATCTTATAAAAGAATGGGTGGTATGGAGAGCTTTATTCGCAAATGTTTGTATTTCAGGAATAAAGCTTGTTTGTTGGTTTTTTACATTAAGCGCGGCAATGCTCGCAGAAGCTATTCACTCTGCAGCAGATGCTTTCAACAGTTTCTGTTTGCTTATAGGCTTGAAACGCTGCAGAAGGCCTGCTGATAAATTTCACCCGTTTGGTTACGGCTTGGAAACCAATGTATGGGCTCTTTTTGCTTGTGTGTTTATGTTTATAGGTAGTGTAACTGCTGTTTATCACGGTTTTGAAAAAATATTTTATCATCCGGGCGGCATTCAGGATCTTTTAAACAATTATGTTTTTATTGCTGTAGTTCTTATAATAAGCATTATGTTTGAACTCTGGTGTTTGGCAAGCGCGAGTAAAGCTGTTGTCGATGAAGCTAAAGTTGAGAGCTGCGGTTTTTTTGATACGTATTTAAAATCAATAAAATATGTAAAAAAGATAAAAAGCCCTACTACAAAATTCGTATGGTATGAAGAATCTGCTGCTCTTTTAGGTGTTGTTCTCGCTCTTTTTGCCCTAACGCTTTCAAAATACTTTATGGAAGTAACTTATGCTCATATACCCGATGGTATTGCCTCTATTCTTATCGGTTTATTGCTTCTGTCACTGGCTATTTATCTTTTAAGATATAACATAAATTTTTTGACAGGCGCTTCAGCTAAACCTGATATAGAAGAAAACATAAAAGAAATCGCCAGAACAATACACGGAATATCAGATGTTATTGATCTTAAAACTATTGATATGGGGTCTTCGGGATTAATTATCAACATGGAAATAGAAGTTGATCCCGATATACAGGTTAAGGATGCTGACGATATTGCTGATAGACTTGAATCTAGGCTAAAAGAAAAAATTAAGGACGTTTCTCACGTTACAATAGAAGTTCAGGCAAATGAAGCCGAAGAAGACTGGCGTGAAAAACTCGATAAAGTTATTGATGAAGGAAAACAACACGAAATTATAAATTCTCATGAAGCAAAAATGCTCTCCAGGTTTTTTGATTTTACCGATACAGTTGTCCATGAAATTATGATTCCAAGAACCGAAGTTGTGTTTGTGAACTCACAGGCTCATATTGATGAATTAACACAAACGATTATCGAATCCGGACATACAAGAATCCCTGTTTATGAAGAAAATATAGATAATATTATCGGAATTGTAAACGCTAAGGAAGTTTTGAAAGTTATTAATAATGGAGTTGATAAAAATAGCGTAAACATTAAAAATTTATTGAGAGAAGTTATTATTGTTCCTGAGAATAAGAAGATAAGCATACTTCTTAATGAATTTATAATGAAAAAAGAGCAAATATCTGTCATTGTCGATGAACATGGCGGAGTGGCAGGTATTGTTACTGTAGAAGACATTATGGAAGAAATTGTCGGCGAAATCTGGGATGAATATGATATTCCTGTTGCTGAAATTGTCCAAGTTGATGAAAATACGCTAAGTATTTATACAAAAGCAGATATTCATGACTTGAATGAAAGATTTGATCTTGATTTACCCACAGAAGATTTTAATACATTAGGCGGGCTAATATTTGGACAAATCGGGCGTGAGCCTGAAATCGGCGATGAAATAACCATCGGCGACATAATTATGAAAGTTGAAGAAATGGACGGTCATAAAATAACAAAAGCTATTTTACACAGACCGGACGGATTTATAGATAACCAGTCTTTGGAAGAATAATAATTAAAAAAATTATTTTATAATACTGCTAAGTTTTGTATATGATGTTATTTAATCATTGTGATCAGATAAACAACTAAAACACTTATTGTCATACCGGTAAAGACTTTGAAAAAGTCTATGCCCATATTGCTCCAGATCTTTTTGGAGGATTTATGCTTAAGTCTGTTATATAAAGCAATTTCTCTTCCTGCCAGAAGTCCGACAAAAACCCAGGTAGTGCTCATAGGTAAATTATTTATTTCTTTAAATAGAACAAGAATAACTCCATATAATAAATCTATTATTGAAGCTGAGCGAATATCTTTAGTATTGGTTTTTTTACTGACAACTTTTTGAATAGCCCCGCCTCTTGCATAACATATAAGACCTAGCATAGCTAAAAAAACAGTAAGCACAGATATTAAACCAAGCAAATTAAATTGTCTTGGCAGATAAACGAAGATATTCGCTACATCATGCATGATCCATTGAGACCACAAAAAAGCAGTGGAAGCCCACTGCGTAATTATCCATCCCGGAGATTGTTTATCCTTCGAGTGAAGAAATCTTTTCTCTATCTCTCGGGCAATAACTGAATACATAACTAATGCTGATAAAAAAGCGATTATGTATCCGCAGACTGATTTAAATACCATCTGCTCAATAACTTCAGTGGGGCTAAACACCATTAATAAAAGAAATGTCGTGCTTACAGGAATTCCAAACCTGGTTAAAAACAAAAGCACTAAAGGAGGTAAAATATGATACCAGTGAAAAATCCCTTCAAAAGGTATTCGCTCAAGCCGCTGAAATGATAAGTCTCCATTATTTGTTACCCAGCCAAATATTAATGTCGCTGAAAATACAGTAGCCACAAAAAGCCAGATTACAAATGCGGGTCTTTTTGAATTTGAACTTAAAAAAGTTCCCAGAGTTTGAATAACATCATTTGCTACGCAGGCATAAGCTGTAAGCAAAAATCCCGTAATCATAATGAAAGTATTAAAATCCAGCTGAAGAGTCATTTTATAGCACTTGTATAATTTTATTATCTCTTACAAAAAAATCATACTGAAAGAATTTTTTTATTACAAGAAAAAATTTTTTTTGCTTAACAAGACTTAAAAACAATGATTAAGAACTTGAATCGTAATATGTAAATTCTAAATTCAATATTTTTATTGTATCCCCTTCTTTAATTCCTGCAGCTTTAAGAGCTTCATTAACTCCCATTGCTTTTAATATATTTTGAAGACGGTAAACAGCTTGAGGATTTCTCAAATCAGTAACAGACACTAATCTTTCTACTTTCCCGCCGCTGACAGTAAATTCTTTTTTGTGTTTTGAAATAAAAAAATCGCTATCATCGTGGTCAAAAGCCGCTGTGTCCTCCTCTACTTCAACATCAAACTCAGGAGGGGGAATCTCATCAATTTTTTCAATTAAATAGTTTATGAATTCTTTAATTCCTGCTGATGTTGCCGCAGAAATCGCAAATACTTCATAGCCCATTTCTTTAAATTTTTCTTTAAAAATTTCTATTTTCATCTGATTTACAGAATCTATTTTGTTTAACACAACAATTTGCGGTATTTCTGTAAGTCTTCCTCCGTATTTTTGCAGTTCGTTATTGATTATTTCAAAGTTATGAACGGGATTCTCCTCTAATATATCTAAAATATGGACAAGAAGCCTGGTTCTTTCAACATGTCGAAGAAATTCAAGACCCAAGCCGGTACCTTCACTGGCACCTTCGATAAGCCCGGGAATATCGGCTACAACAATCCCATCACCATTTGGCTTTTTGACTATTCCTAAGTTAGGAGTCAGGGTTGTGAAAGGATAATCTGCGATTTTGGGTTTCGCTGCGCTAATTACGCTTATAAGAGTGCTTTTTCCGGCATTAGGCATGCCAAGAAGCCCTACATCGGCAATGAGTTTTAGTTCGAGTTCAAGTTCTCTTTCAATTCCCGGTTCACCCGGTTCACAAAATTGCGGGGCTCTCTTTACAGAAGTTGCAAATCTTGCATTGCCTCTTCCTCCTCTTCCTCCTTGGGCAACAAGAATTTTATCTCCGTCCTTGACCAGGTCACCTGTTATTTTTCCTGAATGGCTATCTTTAACAATAGTTCCGCAAGGGACTTTTATATATAAATCTTCTCCGTCTCTGCCGTGTTGATTCTTGATTTTGCCATTTTCACCGTTTTGAGCAGTAAATACAGATTTATATTTAAAATCTAGCAGAGTTGAAAGATTGGAATCTGCAATTAAATAAACGTTGCCGCCATTACCGCCGTCTCCGCCGGCAGGTCCTCCTTTGTCAACATACTTTTCTCTACGCCAGGCAACCATTCCGTTCCCTCCGGAGCCTGATATTACTTTTATTTTCGTCTTATCTATAAACATTAAATTTGAAATTTCCCATTAAATCATTACTATAATACAGTACATATAAAATCGATTAAATAATTATTTGTTATCGTTGGGATCAGTGGGGAATATTTTATTATTGCAGAGAAAACAGAATGAAATTCTTTATTTTTATGTTTTATGTCATTATTTATGAGTTTTATTAATGGTTTTGAGAAATTATTTGTGCATATTAATTAAAATAATTGAGATTCAAGTGATTTGTTTTTTGAATCTAAATAGTCGATAATTTTATTAGAAAAGAACATATTTTTAATAATAAACCGCATAAATTAGATTACTTGAATTAGTGATTTAAACAGAAACTCATCTTTCTAGAGGAGATATTTTATCAAAATAATATAAAGCTTAACAAATTAGGTGATAATTAAATAGTTGTTTCTTTGAATCACACCTATGTTTAAAAAAACAGTTGTTAATAACCTTTAAGTTTTGTAAACAAAAGGGAGAAAAGTATTGAAAATATGTTATCATTATAATTATTAAAACAAGTGTTAATTGTACCCTTAATTAATATTTGTTAATAAAGACACTTAATTATTCAGTGAAGAGAAGGATGTTAAATAAATATTTTTAAAAATCTTAATAATTAATTCTCTGATTAGCAATTTTAGCAAACACAAAGTTTTTAAATAATAGAAGGAAGTTATATTTTAAGAATTTTATTGTTTAGTTAAATAGAGAATGCTGAATCGGAGGTGTGTCTTATGTAACGTGATGAGAAAAAATACCGGAGGAAGTAAGTAATATGCCAGTTAAATCCGTTAATAATAGAAAGAAAAAGAATGAAAAATCCTTTGAGGAATTAGTGCACGATCTGCAAAATAGTAATTCAGAAAAAGTGCGTTACAATGCAGCAAGAGTCCTCGGGGAAATGGGCCGTTCAGAAGCAGTAGAACCTTTAATTGATGCATTAAAAAATGACAAAAATGGTTCAGTTAGACTTTATGCGGCAAGAGCATTAGGTGAACTTAACGATCCTGCATCAGTAGAACCTTTGATTACTTCTTTAACAGAAGATAGAAATGTTGATGTAAGGGTACGTGCAGCTCGCGCGCTTGGCAGACTCGGCGGAGAAGAAGTAGTTCTTCCATTAGTTGAATCACTTAGTGATGAAAATAGCCAGGTTTGCATTACAGCAACTGACGCTCTTATTGAAATCGGCGATATCGCAGTAGACGCTCTTATTGGTTCACTTACACATGAAAAAATAAATGTCCGCTGTGATGCTACAAGAGCACTTGGTGAGCT
>CAYZIV010000061.1:0-7173 GCA_964478475.1 uncultured Gammaproteobacteria bacterium
ATACTCTTTGGAATAATGTAAATGAAGAAATTATGGATAATGCAGATAAAGATAAAAATGGCAAATTATCTTTTGAAGAGTTTGCAGATTTCTCAAAAGAAAATCAGCTTCCTGAAGAAATAGCAAACAATGTATTCACAGTATTTGATGTAAATGAAGATAATCATATAAGCAGAATTGAATTAATGGAATTATTTTCAAGATATGATAATAATGTTGAAAATCTTGAATATATAGAAGCTTTAAGAGCAGAAGAAGGCATAGAAGACGAATATACTCTTTATGAGGGTAATAAAAATAATAAACTTGATGTCGATGAAAAACTTCAAATGTGGGAAGATCTGGCAAGAGAAGATTATGCAGCAGAATATAATGCAGATAATTCAAAAGTTAATCAATACACTCCAATAATGGAAACTTTGGAAGATTTCATAAAACAGGTTGATTTTAATAAAGACGGTTATTTAAATACAGAAGAATATGCGGTTTATCTGAAAGAACAAGGATTGCCGGCTCATTTAGCGAATAGTGTTACAGAAGCATTTGATTTAAATGCTGATGGAAATCTTGATATTATTGAGTGGACACAGGTTTATCTTGATTATGATACAAGTGAAAATGGTCAACTCGAGTTTAATGAACTTTTTCAAGTGTATGACGATGCATCCGGCGTTGATTTAGGTTTAACTGAAGAAAATGCTGATCAATATTCAAAAATTTATAACACTGTAAATGATCTTGTTGAAAAATATGACGTTGATAAAGACAACATGCTCGGCTATGAAGAGATTAGAAATTTTTTCAGAGATGAAGGAATGTCTGACGATGCTGTAGACCAGGCATTAGCGGAGTATGATGTTAATAGTGACAGTGCTCTTGATATGCTCGAAATTATGAAAATGTACTATGATTACGATGCAACCAGAACAGGTGATCTGAATACTCTTGAGAGAATTACTCTTTTTGATACTCTTGCAGGTACAGGGTTAAATCCTAATGAAGAAAATGCTTTGCAGTTATCAAGATTAGAGCAGACTGTAAACGAGTTAATTAATAAGTTTGATAAGACAGCAAATAAAAAATTAACAGCTGATGAATTAATTCCACATACAAGAGAGCTTGGAATTCCTGATTATTTAGCAGAAGAAATGGTAGCAAGAGCTGATCAGGATGGCGATGGCAGACTCGATAAACTTGAACTTATGAAATTATTAATGGATTTTGATGCCGATAATGATGGAATTATGGGTTTTCATGAAGAACTTGCTTTATATGGAAGTCTTGCAGGAGCAGATTTAACTCCTTCAGCTGACGAAGAAGAGCAATATTTATCTCTTTATAATGAAACAATGAGCTTATTCTCTCAATATGATAATGTTACAGACAGAATTTTAAATGCAGAGGAATTAGGCGCATATCTTATAAGTGTAAATATGCCTAAGAGTCTTGCAGCAGATGCTATTGAGAAATATGATATTAACGGTGACGGCGGATTTGATATTTATGAATGGATGAATGTATTAAAAGAGTTTGATGTAAATGAAACCGGAAAACTTGAATTTAATGAATTCATTTCAATGGCTGCTGATTTTGCTGATATAACCATTGATGCTACAAATACAAACGCAGAACAAGCTTATAATATATATGAATATTCTTTAAAGCTTTTAGAAACCATGGACAAAGATGGTGATAATACTATCGCCGGTTCTGAATATGGAGGTTACCTAAGAGAATTTACTTTGCCAGATTATGTCGGAGAAGCCTTAGTAGAAACCTATTCAAGAAATAATGAAAATCTTGATCTTCTCGATATGATGAAAGCTTTTATAGACGTTGACGAAAATCAAAACGGAGCTATAGATTTCAGTGATTGGATGAATTATTATGACAATGCTCTTCCAAGCGTTGAATTAAATACAGATCAAAATAATAGCGCACAGCACGAAAAATTATATAATTCAGCTCTTAACCTCATTAAACAAATAGATACAAATGCAGAAGGACAAATTTCCGCTCAGGAATACAGAGGATTCTTGAAAAATAATGGATTACCTGAGTATCTTGCTGATAACTTAATTTCAACATACGATAAAAACGGCGATGGAATGTTTGATGCATTTGAAATGCTGGAATCATTTATAGACGTTGACGAAAATCAAAACGGAGCTATAGATTTCAGTGATTGGATGAATTATTATGACAATGCTCTTCCAAGCGTTGAATTAAATACAGATCAAAATAATAGCGCACAGCACGAAAAATTATATAATTCAGCTCTTAACCTCATTAAACAAATAGATACAAATGCAGAAGGACAAATTTCCGCTCAGGAATACAGAGGATTCTTGAAAAATAATGGATTACCTGAGTATCTTGCTGATAACTTAATTTCAACATACGATAAAAACGGCGATGGAATGTTTGATGCATTTGAAATGCTGGAATCATTTATAGACGTTGACGAAAATCAAAACGGAGCTATAGATTTCAGTGATTGGATGAATTATTATGACAATGCTCTTCCAAGCGTTGAATTAAATACAGATCAAAATAATAGCGCACAGCACGAAAAATTATATAATTCAGCTCTTAACCTCATTAAACAAATAGATACAAATGCAGAAGGACAAATTTCCGCTCAGGAATACAGAGGTTTCTTGAGAAATAATGGATTGCCTGAGTACCTTGCTGATAACTTAATTTCAACATACGATAAAAACGGTGATGAAGCGATTGATGCATTTGAAATGCTGGAATCATTTATAGACGTTGACGAAAATCAAAATGGATCGCTTGAATTTTATGACTGGATGAATTTTTATGATAATGCTCTTCCTCAAGTAAATCTTGGCGCTAATCAATACAATAACACTCAATATTCAAACTTATTTAATACTTATGTTAATGCTGTAAAAGGCGGCGATATTAATAATGACGGTAGAATGCAAGCTAATGAATATGAACAATTATTATTAAAAGCTAAATTTTCAGAAGAAGATGCTTCTTCAATTTCCGGAACCGCTATGTCTTCATTTGAGAGAAACGGAGACGGCGCGCTTGATGTATTCGAATGGATGGATGCAGTATTAAGTTTTGATGTTAATGGCGACGGAAAACTTGATAATGATGAAACAGAGGCATTATACAGACATCTTGGATATAATCCTGATGCTGAAGCCTAATAAATATATAGATTTGTTTATTAAAAAAGACTTTTCTTGTTTAGCACAGAGAAGTCTTTTTTTGTTATAATTTCTATATATAAAAAACAGGAGCAATTAAATGGCAGAGTTAACGAAAATGAGATACGAAATTAAAGACATAAATTTGGCAGAATCCGGTAAAAATCAAATTGATTGGGCAAATAAAGACATGCCTGTATTAGAGTTAATAAGAAAAAGATTTTCACAAGAAAAACCTCTTGCGGGAATAAGAGTTGCAGCATGTTGTCACGTAACAAAAGAAACAGCGAATCTTGCTATAACCTTAAAAGAAGGCGGAGCAGACGCAGTATTGATAGCATCAAACCCGCTCTCTACACAGGATGATGTAGCGGCTTCATTGGTAAAAGACTATGAAATCCCTGTTTTCGCCATTAAAGGTGAAGATACAGCGACTTATATAAAACACGTAAATATGGCGCTTGATCATAAACCGCAAATTATAATAGATGACGGATCTGATGTTGTTGCAACGATAACAAAAGAACGTCCGGAGCAGGTTAAGGATATTATAGGAAGCACAGAAGAAACAACCACAGGTATAGTAAGACTCAATGCGATGGCAAAAGAAGGTAAATTAGGATTTCCTGCATATGCTGTTAATGATTCTCAGACCAAGCATTTGTTTGATAACAGATATGGAACAGGTCAGAGCACATTAGACGGTGTTATAAGAGCTACAAATATGCTTATTGCCGGTAAAAATGTTGTAATAGTCGGTTATGGATGGTGTGGCAAGGGTTCTGCAATGAGAGCAAGAGGGCTTGGCGCGAACGTTATAGTTACTGAAATCGATCCTGTAAAAGCTATTGAAGCGGTAATGGATGGTTTTAGAGTAATGCCTATGAAAGAAGCCGCGTCTATCGGCGATTTATTCATAACAGTTACCGGAAACAGACATGTCATAGATACTGAGCATTTTAAATTAATGAAAGACTTTGCTATAGTCTGCAATTCAGGTCACTTTGACCTTGAAATTAATGTGGCAGGGCTTAATGAAATGACAAAAGAAAAGAAAAAAATCAGACCTTTCCTTGACCGTCACATAATGGAAAACGGAAAATCTGTCTTGATTTTAGGCGAAGGAAGATTGGTAAACCTCGCAGCAGCAGAAGGACATCCTGCAAGTGTTATGGATATGAGTTTTGCTAACCAGGCTTTAGCGGTTGAAACTCTTGTTAAAAACCAGGGTAAACTTGAAAACAAAGTTTATGTTCTGCCTGAAGAAGTTGATCAGGAGATTGCAAGACTTAAACTCGAGTCAATGGGTATCAGTATTGACAAGTTGACTCCTGAAATGGTCGAATATATGAACAGCTGGGAAGTTGGAACATAAATTCCGAAATAAGCATAAAAAAAGAGCCTCTTAAACAGAGGCTCTTTTTTATATAGTAGTTTGCAAATCTTTTTTTGGAAGTGTTGCAAGTGTGCAAATATGTATAGGATTTGTAGATTTTACTAAAAAATTACCCACTTTTTTTGCCACATTTTTTATGCCGTCCCAGACACGACCAAAGAAACCTTTGCGTTTAGGTTCTTCTGTTTCCCGAGTTTCCGGTTTGGTGACTTTTATCGAATGTTCTATTAAGCCTGCCATATTGGTCCCATCCGGGATAGTGGTATGGACTTTACTTGGCACACCGTTTTCTTCAAACGGAAAAAGTTTAGCTTCTGAGTTTTTGCTCTCCAGGTGTCTGGCATATTGAGCAGCTAATCCGTCCTCTCCCCATAGGGAAACGGGACCTTTGATGTCGAGCAGTTCTTTTATAGCATCTTTATTTGCCTGGACACCGTGTCCAAAGGTTGCAAACTCACCTTTGCCTGTTCCGATGACAAAATCTACCATGAACGTTCCTCCCTGTTCATTAAAGTATTAAGTTTTTAATTAGTAATACCTAATTTATTTAATCCGGCTAATAAGTGCATTGGAGCACCAATTTTTAAAAAGTTTGTAACCTTATCTGTCAGGTTACTTAAGCCGTCCCAAAGACGACCAAAGAATCCTTTGCGTTTAGGTTCTTCCTGTGTTGCTTCAGGTTTTTCGTCAGTTGCGTCAACCTGTTTTAAAAGATCTTCAATATTTAAGTCTGTTTTTTCTGTTGTTCCAATTTTTGCGGTATGCTCTATTAATCCCTCAGGAACAGTTGTTCCTTGTGGAATAGTAGTATGAACTTTTGTCGGTGTTCCGTTTTCTTCAAACGGGAAAAGTTTAGCTCTTGGTGTTTCTGTTTTTTCTGTTTCTTTTATAAGAGGTTTTTCCATAACCGGTGCTACTCTTGTAGCATCAGGAACAGCAATCAATTTTTCCTGCATATCCTGGAAAATACTTGTTTTATCAGGCGCGGAAGTTTTAGCTTCAGGTTTTTGACCGTCCAGATATTTTGCATATTGAGCTGCTAATCCGTTATCGCCCCATAGAGAAACTGCTCCTTGTATTCCAAGCAAATCTTTAATTTTATCTTTATGTGCCTGGACACCGTGTCCAAAGGTTGCAAATTCGTTTTTGCCTGTACCAATTGTAAAAATCTGATTCCCC
Source organism: uncultured Gammaproteobacteria bacterium (assembly GCA_964478475.1). Taxonomy (GTDB): domain Bacteria; phylum Cyanobacteriota; class Vampirovibrionia; order Gastranaerophilales; family UBA9971; genus CAYZIV01. Next base: position 5,761 of record CAYZIV010000061.1, read on the forward strand.
ATTTTCTCTCCTCCAGTATAAATAAGTTTAAATACTTATTTATTAAATTACCCTCTTATAAATATAAAAACAAAAGCTGTTTAAAAATTGTTATTTTAATAAATTTTTTTGTTTGAAATTATTAAAAAAGATTGCTTATTTTGGTATAAAGTTCATTTTTCGCTTAAAATTGTATGAGAATTTATTTAATAAAATAAGTGATAATTGCTTATGCCTGTATATCTTTATTGGGGTGAAGAAGAATTTAACCTGGAAAATGGACTTAAAGAGTTGAGAAAAAAAGTTCTTGAGTCGAATTTTTCTATGTTGAATCATAAGGTTTTATCTGAGCCGGATTTAAAAACTATTATTGAGACAATTCAGACACTGCCGATGATGTTGGGCAATTTACTAATAGAAGTCAGGACATCTTCGCTTTTTTTCAGGGGAAAGAGGGCTGTTTCGACTTCTGATCCGCTTATGCAGAAGTTGTCGGATGTTCTGGAAAAGCTCGACAGCAGGGTTCACCTTGTTTTTGTATGTCCTGTAGAGCGAGAAAGCGGGAAAAAGATAGACAGCGTTATGAAGCTGGTTAAGACAATTCAAAAAACTGGACAAGTAGTAGAGTTTCCTGCGTTTAAGTTTTATGAGGAAGATAAAGTTATTGGCTGGATTATAAATCAGGGTTCTGCGAAAGACTTGAAGATCAATAAAAATGCCGCCCAGTCGCTTTTGCAGAATATGGGTTCGGATTTAAGAAAACTCGATCTTGAGCTGGAAAAAATTAAGACAACAGTGCATCCCAGAAAGACAATAAGCCTGGAAGATGTAAAAGAAGTGGTCTCTACCAGCGAGAATATATTTTTATTTGCTGATTGTTGGCTTAAAGGTGATAAAACGCAGGCTTTATTTGAGTTGCGTAAGCTCTTTGAGAGTAATAACCCGTTAAAAATAGCGGCAACACTGCAGACTGTGACCAGAAGATGGCTCAAGATAAAAATTGAATCCGGGAGTAAAAATTCCTTTGAGGTGTCGAAAGTTGTTAACTTGCCCAAGTTTATGGTGGAAAAAGAAATGGCGAAGTTGAAAAACGTATCGGAGGACAGGCTGTTTCTCTTGAGGGAAAACCTTAAAGACACAGAGTACAAAATAAAATCGGGTGAAATTCCCCCCGAAACAGCAATGGAATTATTGGTATTGTCGTAAAAATTATGTTTAATGCAAAGATAAAAACAAAACAGCCTTTTGTAACAGAGTTTTTTGAGTCAGCTCTGAGTCCGGGGCGTGAAAAAATGGCAAATGCTTATCTGTTGACAGGTAGTAACCCTATTGACATGTATTTTCTGGCGATGGAAACAGCCAGAATCCTTAATTGTTCAACTAAAATAGAAAATTGTACCTGCAATAACTGCAATTGGATAAGACAAAACAGAC
>CAYZIV010000062.1:0-7100 GCA_964478475.1 uncultured Gammaproteobacteria bacterium
CATGACAAGTAAGAATTTTTAGTTAGTTTCTTGAATTAAATTAGCCTAAGAGAGCGTTTATATTTTCCTTTGAGCAGGTTATAACGTATCTGATTTCAATAAAATCAGGCACTATGGCATGTTTGTAGACAGATTCTTATGGCTTGTAAAATTTTTAATTTTCCTGCCAGCAGCGGTTATTATTTTTGCAATTATAGTAATTGCTGCCATTTTAGGAACACAGCAGCTTCATTATGCAATAAAATATCTGGTCAAGCCGGTTTTTAATATTTTTTTTCCAATTCAAATAAAAGGAGAAGAAAATATTCCGGAATCCGGCGGAGTTATACTTGCCGGCAACCATACTGGGGTTATTGATAGCGCTGTTATTGAAATTGCCGCTAAAAGACCGGTTACTTTTTTTATGGCGTCATGGATAGAAAAGTTGTTTATTATTGGTTTTATAGCTAAAAAATTGAGAAATATCCCTGTATCGCCTAAAAAATTAATTAAGGCATTGGACGAAACTGCTAGAAGACTGCAAAATAACGAGGTTTTTTGTATTTTCCCCGAAGGACAACCGACTCCTGACGGTAAAGTGCATAAATTTGAAAAAGGAGTGGCTTATCTTCATAAAAAAAGCGGGGCTCCCGTGGTGCCTTTTGCAATTCATGGCGGATATGAAGCATGGTCATGGCGTGTTGGGTTGCCAAATTTTAGGAAGGTGATAATATGTTTCGGTGAGCCTTATAGTAATTTAAATCAACGTGAGCAAGTCATTGCTGATCAATTGCAGGAAAAGGTTCGAACAATGAAGAGAAATATGGAATATAGAGAATGCGATGGTCTTGAAGTTCAAGACTATGAAGATTTTTTAGCTTTGATGCAAAAAAAATTCAACGAAAATGCTTCTTTGACTGCACTGTCCTTTAAAAAAGAAAATGAATTGCAGTCATTGACTTATGGCGAGTTGACACGGCAGTCCGTTTGTCTTGCTGATTATTTTATTGAGTTGGGAGTTCAAAAAAATGACAGGATAGGTATTCTATCTGAATCGCGTCCGGAATGGGGAGTTATATTTTTTGCTTCAGCTGCAGCAGGAGCTATAACCGTTCCGCTTGATAATAAATTGTCTTATGAAGAGTTGAAACCCCTTGTTTTAAACTGTAAACCGTCTGTTATCTGTGCATCACCAGATTTTAAAGAAACAGCAAAGAAATTAATGTCTGAAATTCCTGAAATTCAACATGTTTTTGTGATCGGTGAAACTGAATTCCAGAGAGAACTTGATTCTTACAACTTGAAAGAGTTCTCAAAACAAAAAAACACAGAACGGGGATTGGATGAAACATTGCTCATAATCTATACTTCAGGGACAACAGGACGCTCAAAAGGCGTTATGGTAACTTTCAGGAATATCATCTCGCAACTAAAGGACTTTGATAAGATTTTTGAATTTGCTCCCAGAGAATCCCTTATTTCAGTGCTTCCGTTAACGCATCTTCTGGAAATAACTGTAGGCTTTATTACAATGCTATATAAGGGTGCTGAAATTACCTATATAAAAAAGTTTCAACCGAAAGAATTTATAAAAATTATGCAGCAAAAGAAAATAACAAGGCTCATTGTCGTTCCGGAATTTTTAAAAATTTTAAAAATTTCTATTGAAAAAGATATAAAAAAATCCGGTAAACTTGCTCAGGGCATATTTCAGACTATGTTTGCAGTGTCAAAATTTATTCCCTCAATTTCATTGAGACAATTGATGTTTTATAAAATTTACAAAAATTTTGGCGGCAATATCAAAGAAATCATCAGTGGAGGCGCTCCGCTTGATAATGAAATTGCTGAATTCTTCTTTAGGCTCGGAATACCTGTCTATCAGGGTTATGGGTTGACTGAAACAGGTCCTGTTGTTTCCGGAAATACCCAAAAATATAATCGCATAGGCTCTGTAGGAAGAACTTTGCCGGATGTGGAAATTAAATTCTCAAAAGAAAATGAAATTTTAGTCAAAGGACCTAACGTGATGAAGGGATACTACGAAAAACCTGAGCTCACTCAAGAAGTTTTCGATGAAAATGGCTGGTTTCATACCGGCGATCGGGGAAAACTTGATAAAGACGGTTATTTGTACATCACAGGCAGGCTTAAAAATATTATTGTCCTGAGCGGCGGGGATAAAGTCCAGTCTGAAGAAGTGGAAGCTGTTTTGTCTGAAAGTCCTATGATTAAAGAACCTTGTGTTGTCGGAACTAATAATAAAAATGGGGCTGAGCAAGTCGTTGCGATAGTTGTCCCGACTGATGAGGCGAAAGATCGATATCAGCATAATGGAAAAGAGTTAAATGATGTCATTAATCAGGAAGTAGCCAGGCTTACCAAATCTTTGAGCGTCTATAAAAGACCGGCTAAGGTCGTTTTGAGAACTGAAGACTTGCCTAAAACAACAACAGGTAAAATTAAAAGAAAAGACGTCCTTGATTGGTATGAAAATCAAAATTAATCATTATATATGCTAAAAAAGTACTATTTTGAAATCTTAATTTTTGAAAATTTCGAAGTATAATTAATAATTATGAAAAATTCCTCATCTGATATAAAACAAAAACAAATTGAACTGGAAAACCTCTTTCTTGGCCAAAATGCATCAAAAAGTAGTGAAACAAAAGGCAGAAAAAAATCAGAACAACCTTGTTCAATAAGAACAGAATACCAAAGAGACAGGGATAGAATACTTCACTGCAAGGCTTTTAGAAGATTAAAACATAAAACCCAGGTCTTTTTATCGCCCCTCGGTGATCATTACAGGACAAGAATGACGCATACTTTAGAGGTTTCGCAAATTGCAAGGACTATAGCAAGATGTTTAAGATTAAATGAAGATCTGACTGAAGCTGTAGCGCTTGGACACGATATAGGGCATACGCCGTTTGGACACTCTGGTGAGCATACTTTATCCGAGTTGCTGGAAGAGGGATTTGAGCATAATAAACAAAGTTTAAGAGTGGTTGATGTTCTGGAAAATTTGAATTTAACCCACGAAACGCGTGACGGGATATTAAACCATACGGGAAAGGGCATTCCTTTTACTTTAGAAGGTCAAATTGTGAAAATTGCCGATAGAATTGCGTATCTTAACCATGATATTGATGACGCAATCAGGGCAGGGCTTATTGATCGGGATGACCTTCCTGTCGATGCCATAAGGGTTTTAGGAAAAACTAAAAGCGAGAGAATAACTTTTATAATAAAAGATGTGATCGAAAACAGTTTTGATAAAATAAAACTTTCCCCTGAATGTGATGAAGCGATGAATAAAGTCCTGAGAACCTGGATGTTTGAGCATGTTTATACAAATTCGCCGGCTAAAGCTGAAGAGGATAAAGCTAAGAGGATTATACATGCGCTTTTTGAATTTTATCTGGATAATTTTCATTTAATAGGGATAAATGCTGAAAATGATAATAAAGAAAGGCTTGTGGCGGATTATATTGCAGGGATGACTGACAGGTTTGCAATATCTGACTATTTAGATAAATTCGTTCCGAGGTCCTGGAAAGATTGTAATGAATTTACGACAAACGTTGTAAAGAATTGTAAAGTTTTTTAATGTTTGTGCGATTTAATAATCATATGAGTTTTCGTATTTTAGAAAAAATTTTTTTAAAAAATTTTTTCTTTGCCTGTCATTTTTTTTTATCAGGTTACTTAAGCAATATGAGAGCGTTATAAGAATTTTTTAATTAAATTATTAATTATTTCTTATTTTTGATATAAAAAATCTAATTAAATACAATATTAATAAAAGTATATGGATAAAAATGGAACGAAACACTTTTTCTAATGCGATTGAGGATATAAAAAGCCGGCTTGATATTGTGGAAACTGTATCAGAGCAGGTGCTTCTAAAAAAATCCGGCAGAAATTACTGGGGATTATGTCCTTTTCATAAAGAGAAAACTCCTTCTTTTTCGGTAAATCCTGAGAAAGGAATATTTAAATGTTTTGGCTGCGGGGCTGGCGGCGATTCAATTTCGTTCATAATGAAAACAAATAATTTTTCATTTTGGGAAACGATAGTGATGTTGGCTCAAAAATACGGGATAGAGTTGCCTGAGGCAGGAGTTTCGCAGGAAAAAACCGAGTTAAAAAGTAAGATACTGGAAATTAACAAAGAAGCAGTTGATTATTATAAGAAACTTCTTATTGAGAGTCCTGAGGCTGAACAGGCAAGGAAGTATCTTTCAAAAAGATCTATAGATAAAGATATTATCGAAAAATTTGGACTTGGTTATGCTCCAAATGGTTATGATAACTTAATTAAGCATTTATCCGGCAAAAATTATTCGTCGGAACTTATGAATAAAGCAGGGCTGGTTTCTGAAAAATCAAATGGAAACGGATATGTGGACAGATTTAGAAATCGAGTAATAATTCCTATTCAGGATGAAAAAGGTGATTATACGGCATTTGGAGCGAGAGCTCTTGATGATTCCCAAAACCCCAAGTATCTTAATTCGCCGGAGACAATGGTTTTTAATAAAAGCAGAAGTTTGTTTGCGATTCACCAGGCAAAAGAAGCGATTAAAGAGAATGACAGCATTATTTTAATGGAAGGTTTTTTTGATGTTATTACTGCTCATGTTCACGGTGTAAATAATGTCGTGGCGACCTTAGGGACAGCGTTAACGGAGCAGCATATTAGAATTATATCCAGATATACAGATTCCAGAAAGATATATCTTGCGTTTGATTCTGATGAAGCGGGAATTAACGCCACAAGTCGAGGAGCTGAAGTTATTAAATCAGCTTTTTCCGGGCTGGGCGATATCAAATATTTTGATGAGAATTTTGCTGATTCGACAGTGAGGTCAAATCGAGCAATTTGCGAAATTAGAGTTATATCTTCAAATAAAGGCAAAGATCCTGATGAATTTATTAGAACTGAAGGCGTTGGTGCATTTAAGCAATTAATTGAAAACGCGCCTTTATTAATTGATTATCAAATTAACAGTTTGCTCAGTCTTAAAGATGTCAGCAAAACTCCGCAGGAAAAGGCGGATTTGAGCAAAAAAATTATTTCTATACTTTCTGATATTAATAATTCGATAGTTAGAAATGAATATATTAGGCTTGTAGCTGAAAAATTAGATATAGCCGAAGAATCTTTAAACATTGAAGTCAAAAAAAGTTTACAAAAAGTTACGAGTGAGCAAAGAAAAAAAGAGGATTTGTTGAGAGTCGCAAACAAAGAATCTCAAAGTGTTTTAGCCCAAAAGAACCTACTTAGTTTCTACTTTTTAAATAATGAAAAAATCACACCTTTATGTATTAATAATTATTTAAAGGGCGTTAATTTTATAGACCCTGATTATAGATTAATTAAAGAAAATATAGAGAAAATAACGGAAGAATGTAACGATCCAGACCAGCTTTTTGAAGACCTTTTGGCAGAAATGGCTGATAAAGAGGAAGCGAAGAGAAAATTAACAGATTTAATATATTGTATAGAAGATAAAAAAGATTTAAATTTTGAATTGATCGAGCAATATATAAAAGAACATATAAATTATCTGGAAATTTGTGAGGCTTCTGAGTTATCTGACAAGTTAAAAAGGGATTATCACAAAGATAATAAAGATGATGATCTTGCAGTTCAGCATCAAAAAAAATTAATAGAATTAATTCAGCAAAAAACCGCAGGGCGTAAATAAATAGCAGTAATAAGTATAAGAGTAAAAGAGGATTATTTTTAAATGATGGACAAAAATTTCAAAAAGAAGAATAGATCCAGTATTGACGATCTTATCGTCGCAGATGACGATAATGATGGCGGTCAATTAGGGAATTTATTCGGAACAGGCTCGATAGGCCTTATGGAGGCAGATGCTCCTTCTCATGAAATTAAAGATGATAATGAAGAAGATGAAGAAATAGATCTTACGCCACCTAAAGGAATTCCTATGGATGATCCTGTGCGGATGTATCTTCGTGAAATTGGCAGGATCCAGCTTTTAACAGCAGATCAGGAAATTGACCTTGCCAGAAAAATTATCACCGGCGGAAAAGTGGGTTTAATTGCAAAGCGTAAGCTTGTGCAGGCAAATTTAAGGCTGGTTGTCAGCATCGCAAAAAAATATGTCGGAAGAGGTATGTTGTTCCTGGACCTGATTCAGGAAGGAAACCTCGGATTAATTAGAGCGGCTGAAAAATTTGATCACGAAAGAGGATATAAGTTCAGCACATATGCAACATGGTGGATCAGACAGGCTATTACAAGAGCTATCGCTGATCAGGCAAGGACAATCAGAATTCCTGTCCATATGGTTGAGACTATCAATAAATTAAAGAAAATTACCAGAAAACTGGCTCAGGACTTAAGCCGTAAACCTAAAGAAGAAGAAATCGCTGAAGTAATGGGTATTTCACTTGTTAAACTTAGAGAAATTATAAAAGTCGCGCAGGAACCTCTTTCTCTTGAAACTCCTATCGGTAAAGAAGAAGACAGCAGATTAGGCGATTTTATTGAAGATAAAGAAGCTGATGCGCCTGTGGCAACAGTAGCTCATGAATTACTCAGAGAAGACCTCGCTGAGGTTTTAAGAAGCCTTTCTCCTAGAGAACGTGACGTTTTAAGGTTAAGATTTGGTATGGACGATGGAAGACAGAGAACTCTTGAAGAAGTTGGACAATTGTTCGGCGTTACCAGAGAGAGAATCAGGCAAATTGAAGCAAAAGCCCTGAGAAAACTTCGCCATCCAAATAGAAGCAAAAAATTAAAAGAATATGTTGAATTTCAATAATTAAATATTTACAAAAGGGCTTCACCTACAGGTGAAGCCCTTTTTTGTGCAGCTGATTAAATAAAAGTTATGTTATTTCAGCATCTTGCCGGTGTGACTTTTTAGTTTTTCAGATCCTGAAACAAGTCCAGTATGACGTGGGTTGCGTTCAGAATAACGAGAATATGTCACCCTGAATTTATTTCAGGGTCTCAGTAGTAATGGATATAAGCTGTGACCGTGCATTTACGAGATTCTGAAACTAGTTCAGAATGACGAGAATATGTCACCCTGAATTTATTTCAGGGTCTCAGTAGCAATGGATGTAAGCTGTGA
>CAYZIV010000063.1:0-7069 GCA_964478475.1 uncultured Gammaproteobacteria bacterium
AATAATGCCTTTCGACCCAAGGGTACAAAACCTACTTCAACTTTTTCTTCATTTGAGATAGCATAATACCACTTTGCATCAATTTCAGTATTGTAAGGTGCGCCAATTATCTCTAATGATGCAAATATTTCCGGTGTATTTGTTTCAAAGCAGTTTTTAGTATTTACTGCAATATTTTTTTCTTTTATTACATCATCTGTAATTGAAATTCTACCGATAATTTCTTTTCCAATCACAGGTATTGCCATAGCATTAAGCTTATCTCTTGCTATTTTTGCATTGTTTTTATCAGGTTTAGTCGAAAGATATTTATATAAAGTTTCCATTGCTTGCTTCTTTTTTCTTTGTTTTTCATAAGAGAGCCCAAGATATAAAAGGGATTCTGTCATATTTTTATCAAGTTCGCACACTTTATTAAATTTATTAATTGCATCTTCGTACCTTGTATTTTTATAATAAGCTTTTCCCAGATAAAATAGCCCAACAGGATTAAAGGGATTACGCTGTACAAATTGTTCTATAAAATCAATAGATTCTTGAATATTACCTGCTTTAAGATTTATAATTCCCTGCTCCAGAAGTTGTTCTCCCTTCGGATCATATATGTTTTTTGTGGCATTTTGCCTTAATTCAGGCTCTGAAGTGATTTTTATAATATCTGCTGATTTACTATTGCAGCTTGAAATAAATACTGGTAAGCAAATTAAAGCAATTATTAAAATGCTTTTTAAATTTTTTATATTTATTTTAAACAAAATACTAGGCCTCAAATCATTATATAGTTTATTTTTATTATAGTACTACATTTATTCGTTGAGTAGTTAAAATTTTTCAGATTGCTACAATTTCCCTCAAGTGCTAATATATATAGGAACTAAAATGAATCAGGAATATTTATATGAATAATAATAACGTTTCCAATGCAAAAAAAAGAGATTTTCTAAGACAGATAATTGATGAAGATATAAAAAGCAGTAAATATAACGGCAATGTTGTAACACGGTTTCCACCTGAACCAAATGGCTATTTACACATAGGTCATGCAAAATCTATATGCATAAATTTTGGAATTGCAAATGATTACCCTAAGGGCTTATGTCATTTACGTATGGACGATTCTGATCCTGCAAAAGAAAGTTATGAATACGTTGAATCAATTAAAAAAGACGTAAAATGGCTTGGTTTTGACTGGGGAGAAAAACTTTTTTTTGCATCCGATTATTTTGAAAAACTTTACAATTATGCTGAATTACTTATAAAAAAGGGCAGCGCATATGTTTGTAGTCTATCAGAAGATGAGATACGTGAATACCGTGGAACATTAACTTCTCCGGGAAAACCCAGTCCTTATAGAGATCGTTCTGTTGAAGAGAATTTAGATTTATTTAAAAAAATGAGGTCCGGCGAATTCAAAGATGGTGAACACGTTCTTCGCGCGAAAATCGACATGTCAAATCCTAATATGAAAATGCGGGATCCAATTTTATATAGAATTAGACACGTTGAACACTATAGACAAGGGAACAAGTGGTGTATTTATCCGCTTTATGATTTTACGCATTGTTTGTCAGATGCAATGGAAGGAATTACACACTCAATATGCACTCTTGAATTTGAGAATAATAGAGAATTATACGACTGGATTCTCAATGAATGTGATATAAAAGAACCCAGGCCTCATCAATATGAGTTTGCAAGGCTAAACATTAACTATACTGTAATGAGCAAACGCAAATTGCTTGAACTGGTTGAGAAAAAATATGTAAGCGGATGGGATGATCCGAGAATGCCGACAATTTCGGGGTTGAGAAGACGAGGAGTCACGCCTGAAGCTATAAGAAATTTTTGCGATAGCATAGGAATTGCTAAAGCAAACAGCACGGTGGATATAGCACAGTTTGAGCACGCTATAAGAGATGATTTAAACATGAAAGTCCCTCGTGTAATGGCTGTTTTAAGACCGCTTAAGATAATTATTGAAAATTATCCCGAAGGACAGGAAGAAATTCTAGATGCGTCATATTATCCGCATGATGTTCCGTTAAAGGGCTCAAGACCTCTTCCATTTTCTCGTGAAATCTATATTGAACAGGACGATTTTATGGAAGATCCTCCTAAAAAATTCTTTAGGTTATCGCCGGGAACTGAAGTTAGATTGCGACATGCATACATAATTAAATGTGAAAAAGTTGTTAAAAACGAAGAAGGTGAAGTTATAGAACTTCGCTGTACTTATGACCCAAATACAAAAAGCGGTTCTGATACATCAGGCAAAAAGGTCAAAGGAACAATTCACTGGGTATCTGTACCTCATGCTCAAAATATAGAAGTCAGGCTTTATGACAGATTATTTACAACAGAAAACCCGGAAAATATAGATGATGGATTCAATAAAAACTCACTTCAAACATTGTATAATGCATATATAGAGCCAGCTGCAGCTAAATTTTCACCTGAGATCAGATTTCAATTTGAACGCACAGGTTATTTTTATTTAGATCCCATAGAGTGTGAGCAGCAAAAACTGGTGTTTAACAGAACAGTAAGTTTACGAGATTCTTGGGCAAAATTATCTGCGAAATCATAAATCTGATAATTAAGGAAATTAAAATGCAAAATGAGACATTTATAGGTATAGATATCGGCGGAACAAAGATAACTTGCGCAAGTGTCAGGAATGCAAGTATTATAGGCGAAGTAATTTCAAATAAAACACCGGATTCAACTGAAAAAATTTTAACTATTCTTTATCAAAATATTGAAAACCTACTGGAAAAACAGCAAATAAAAGCTATTGGCATTGCAACAGCAGGAACTGTAAATCTGGAGAATTCTAAGGTAACTGGCTCTACAGGAAATCTGCCATCAGGTTATGAAAACTTAGAACTAAAAAAAATCCTGGAAGAAAAATTCAAAATCCCTGTTTTGATTGAAAATGACGCAAATGCTGCTGCCTTTGCGGAATTCAAAGAAGGAAACGCAAAAAATCATTTAAATACAATAACATTAACTCTCGGAACAGGCGTTGGCGGGGGAATCTTAGTAGAAGGTAAGCTATTAAAAGGCAAAACGGGCGCAGCCGCAGAAGTAGGTCACATACCCATAAGCATTGAAAAAAACAGGAAGTGTACTTGCGGAAGTTGGGATTGCTGGGAAGCTTACGCATCAGGAACCGGTTATTTAATAACAGCCAAAGAAATTGCTCTGAAGTTCTTTGCTGAAAGACGAGAAGGGATTTTAGAAAAAAAAGCAATTGAAGAGCTCACAAACTACGACATTATTGAAGGACTAAAAAATAACGATCCGCTGTCATTAGAAGTGCATGATTTATGGGAAAATCATTTATCAATGGGAATAGCCGCTCTTATAAATATTTTTGAACCGGATAGCCTGATATTAAGCGGAGGGATGGCAAAATTTGTTAATTATGATAATTTAAAATCTAAAACACAAGAAAGGCTAGTTTTAGCAAATACACAGCTGCTCCCTGCTAAATTCGACAATTTTGCCGGAATTATTGGTTCTGCATATCTGGCTGCTGAATATTATTTATAAAATTCAATAAAGGTTATCTTTATAAATTTTGAAAAGGGAATATTATATTGTATTATTAATTAACTTATTGATATTACCTCTTTACAGAGGTAAAAACATATATTTAATCGAGTAAATATGAATAACAATAAAAATAAATTAAGCAAATTTTTCAAAACTAATCCATTAAAATCAATTATTATAGCTGGTATTTTAGCTTTTATAAGCTTAATTTTTGTTTTGTTGTGTCTATATATAATTTTTAAAGAAGCTTATACAACTTCATTAAACTGTAATGGCAATATTTGCGTTATTTCAAGACAAGATATTTTAGAAATTGAAACAGAACAATACAGATTTAATTCGTCAGAATTAAAAAATGTTGAATTGTTAAAAAGTAAAAATATGTTTGGGCAGGAATTTTATTATATAAATTTAAAAAATAAATTAATAAAAAATGAAAATTATGCATTAACTCCACAAACGAATACTGAGCAAAAACAATATAAATATTTAAATAAAATTAATCGATTCTTGCAAAATCAATTTATAAATACACTTTATATAGAAAATTCTCGATATCAATTAAAATTTATTGGGCTATCCGCTGCAGCTGCGGGCAGCTTAATCTTTTTATTTTCTATTATAGATTGCATAAAAGCTCTTTTAGTTTATCGAAGGAAACTCGCAAGTAAGTATGATTATATAATTAAACCCCGCAGTTATTTTTAAATTATGTTTAAATTACTATTTTATAAAATATCAATAAATATTGCTAAAAGCGCTGCTTTTTCAATTAAATTATTAAATATAGGTTCAGCAACTAATTTACCAGGGAAAATTGCAAGAAAAATATTCCCTAAAGTTCTTTATTGTTTAGCTAAACAGACAAAAAATGAAATAATTACAATAACTGGCACTAATGGAAAAACAACAACCTCCGGTTTGGTTGCTTCGATTTTTCAAAAAAATGGAAGAAAAATCGTACATAATCAAAAAGGAGCAAATATGCTCCCTGGCATAACAACAGCAGTCATTGAAAAGAGCTTGAAAAACGGAGTTTTAGACGTTGATAATTGTATTTTTGAAGCTGATGAAGCATATTTATCTCCGGCTTTTGACGAATTTAGTCCTGATATTGTTTTAGTAACCAATTTATTTAGAGATCAGTTAGATAGATATGGGGAGCTAAATACCACTGCAAAAAAAATTGAATCTGCTGTTGAGAAGGCTTCTAATGAAAAACATTTAAAATTGCTTTTGAATTCGGATGATCCGCTTGTATCAGAAATTACAAGCAACTGTTCTAATAACAAAATAAATAAAGTTTATTATGGATTCGAAGAACTCAAGTTTATAAATTCTGATGAACTTACAAATATTAATTTAAATACTCCGCAAGAAAGCGTAAATTGTAAATGCGGAAATTCAATTGAATACGCAAAGATTTTTTATGGACATTTAGGACATTATGAATGTAAATGCGGACAAAAAAGAATAATGCCTAAAATTACTGCAAGAGCAGAAATTGATATCAATCATTCTTATGTTTTTATAAAGACACCGGAAATTCAGGAATTTAAAATAAAAATTAATTTACCAGGTTTATACAACTGTTATAATGCTTTGGCTGCAGCTGCTGTGGCATTAGAATCCAATATTTCGCCTGATATTATTATTGAAGGAATAGAAAATTACTCAACAATATTTGGAAGATCTGAAATTTTAAAATTAAAAGAAAAAGATGTTATTATTCAGCTTATTAAAAATCCTGTTGGCGCGTCAGAAGTTTTGCGAACAATACAAAATGATAAGAACGGAAAATTACTCATAATAATCAATGACAATTACGCTGATGGCAGAGATGTATCCTGGTTATGGGATGCTGATTTTGAACTTTTGGCAGATTATAAAAAAACTGCTGTAGTAAGCGGAATAAGAGCAGCTGATATGGCGCTAAGATTAAAATATGCAGGAATTGATCAAAATAACTTGATTATAAATGAAAGCATAAAAAGTGCATTGACTCAGGCTTTAAATAATATTAATACAGATGAAAAGCTGTATATCTTACCAACATATACAGCTTTACTTGAATTAGAAAAAATTAAACAAAATTTTATTAAATAATCTTATTTTTTTGCAAGCATATACTCATAAATTTGAGATTCCTGAACTCTGTTCGTTCCGCCTTTTACTTGACCATCAATACTTCTTTGTATTAATGAAGCAAAATCTGAATTTGCTATAAATCCTATATTGCCAAGTAAATTAAGCGATCCCATAGATGCAGCGCTGGCCGCTTCACTCGCTTTAACTTTAGCCATTGATGCGTATTTAATATTAGTTTTATTTTTATCAATACAATCAGCGCTGAGGTAAGTTAACATTCTAGAAGCTTCTATTTCACTAAACATATCAGCTAATTTAAATTGAATATTTTGACTTGTTGATAAATTTTCTCCATTTGAGCTTTTTACACTTTTTGCTACTTCAATGCCTTTTATTAATGAACTGTGAGCTATACCCACAGACGCGGCAGCAATAAGTGTTCTTGCTAATGAAAATATTTTTTCAAAATTGTCTTCTATAACAGCAATGTTTTCTTCATCTTTAAAATTACAAGATAAATTAATATGATTAAATACAATATCTGATGAAGAAATTGTTTTTTTAGATTCTTCAATATGTATATCATCTTCTGAAATAATAAATAATCTCGGAGTATTGTTTTCATCTTGGGCAAAAATCACAAACTTATCAGAATAAATTTGTTCATTGCTTATGACTTTAGATCCTGTTACTTGCCAACCTTCAGCTGTCTTTACAGCCTTTGTCTGAAGGTTTTTAATGCCTGTAAACCCGGACTCCATGCATAATAAACCTACTGTTTCACCTTTTTCTAAGAGTTCTTCAGAATTAAGTTTTGTGTAAGTTTTAATAATTTCTCTGAAAACAATTTGATCTATTAATATATATGCAGATAGTGAATCATTTTTTGCTATTTCTTCAATAGCCAGTATTGTTCCCAGGTAATCATTATAAACACTTGATTCTTCTGGTAAAAGACCAAATGATTTTGACAAATATTTTTGAACAATTTCTTTTGGACTCATATCTTCAGAAAGATTTTTCTCAATTTCTGATATTAAATCTTTAGTTTTATTAACGCATTCAATATGATTTTTTCCTAAGTCAAATTGTCTAGTCATATATTTAAACCTCATTAATTATAATTTTTTATTATAAATAAAGTTATCATAAACAATTTTAACAGGCTATAGTTTTAAAGGAAATAATTTGAAAATCAAGTATTAAATAATCTGAGTCGCGAATTAATTTTTAGTGGAATTCCTCAAAATCCTCGACCACAGCCGCCTTTAACAAGTCTATATAGATTTTGAGAAAATCCACTAGACTGTATTGCTTTTTATATAATTTACAACTCAAGTTAATTATTAAAAAAATACCTTAGTTATATTTTTTTCTTTATGATTAACAGAGGAACTTCGGTGCTCTCAGATACTTTAATGCA
>CAYZIV010000064.1:0-6999 GCA_964478475.1 uncultured Gammaproteobacteria bacterium
CCTAGCATTAAGGTCTCTTCCCTTTATTTGTTCTGTAAACAAAAGCCAATATTTCTGCTACGGCTACATATAATTCCGGCGGAACTATACCATCCAATGGTACAATTTTATATAGGGTTCGGGCAAGTGGGGGATTCTCCACAATTGGAATATTGTTTGCTTCTGCTAAATCTCTTATTTTAAAAGCTGTGTAATCAACGCCTTTTGCTATAACTTGAGGAGCCGGAGCTTTTGATGTGTCATATCTTATTGCGATTGCATAATGTGTAGGATTTGTAACAACAACATCAGCTGATGGGACAGCGCTCATCATCCGTTGTGTGGCAAACCTCATTTGAGTTTTTCTTATGTGAGCTTTTAGTTTTGGATCTCCTTCCACATTTTTTCGTTCGTCCTTAACTTCGTGCTTTGTCATTTTGATAGATTTTTCGTATTCATAATCCTGATATTTTTTGTCAATAATGCCTAAAATCAGCAGCACTATGCAAATATATAAAACAAGTTCAACCAAGACTTTTAATAAGAAAACCATGCTGAATTCAACTTCTGCTCCTATTAGCGAGGCTATTTCAAGTTTATGTTTGTTAATAACCGCAAATCCCACCCCCATAATAATTAACAGCTTTACTAATGATTTTGTAAATTCTACCAGGCTTTTTAATTCTACAAATTTTTTAAAACCCTTGAGTATAGCCATAGGCGTTAATCTTTCAAATTTGGGCTTTATTGCCTTAAAAGAAAAAAGAGGACCGACTTGATAATAATTTACAGCAATGCCGGATATAACCATCACGGCAAATATGGGAATTAAAATTGTAAAAATTTCAAAAAGATAATCCGCAAGAAATCCAAAAATATTTTCTCTGCTAATAAGCGCAGGATTTAAATTTTTGAACAATGTGGATGTTATGTTTTGAAATCGGCTAAAAATAAACGGAGTATATAAAAAAAGAATGCCCATTCCCATTAATAAAGTTATTGCAGCATTTAAATCCTGACTTTTAGAAACTTGTCCTTCTTTTCTTGCTTTTTCTCGCCGCTTGGGCGCCGCCTTTTCCGTTCTTTCGTCGGACATATTTTCCCCTTATTTAACCGTTTATTATTTTATCCTGCCATAAATATTAAATTTAATTCCGTAAGCATTTTTCTGATCATATCCATTAAGTATATAGAAATTGGAGGAAGTAAAAGAGCCATTAAAGATAGTCCAACATAAATTTTAAAAGGAAGCGCAACCATAAATATATTCATTTGAGGCATTATTTTAGCCATAAATCCCATTAGTATAGTTACTAAAAGCATTATTTGAAAAATAGGCATAATTAAGCTGAAAGCTATTCCAAAAAGTTGACTGAAAAAATAAATCAGTTTTTCAATAATGCCCCCTGCAAACGTAAAATCTAACCCTATCGGAATTGTTGTATAGCTGTCATAAATGGAAGAAAACAGCCATTGGTGTCCATTAATATAAATGAATAACATACTGGTCAGAAACAGGAACATTTGTCCGATAATAGGAATTTGTTGTCGAGTAACCGGATCCAGGGCTGTAGCCATCGCAAGTCCCATTTGAATGCTTAAAAGTTGTCCTGCAACCTGGATGCAGGTGAAAATTAATGATGCGCTAAACCCTATCATTATTCCTACTATCAGTTCTTTAAAAATCAAATTACTAAGAGAAATAACATCTGTAGGCATTATAAAGGCGGAAGTTTGCATTACGAAAGGATACATTATAAATGCGCATAAAGCAGCAAGCCCCGCTTTTATTTGCATTGGAATAGGAAATGTAGAAAACAGAGGCGCTGAAGCAAGCATTCCTGATAATCTTGTGAGTACCAGGATAAAGACAATAATGCTTTCTACGGAAAAAAATATTGATAAATCGTTATTCATCTTACCTCAAACTGTTAGACAGGTGCATAAAAATTTCATTAACAGTGCCTATATATAAATCAAGCATCCATGGGGCAAGAAACATTACTGTAAGGATACCTGCCAGGATTTTAGGCACAAAAGTAAGAGTAGCCTCCTGAATTTGGGTAACGGACTGAAGAACGCCCACTACCAGCCCTACTGCCATGCTGGTAAATAATACAGGACCCGCTAATTTTAATATTAACGAGAGAGCAAGTTGTAATATTGTTAAAAACTCAATTTGTGTCAAACTTACATACCTCTCTATACAAATCCGGTAATCAGTGATTCAGCTATAAGCTGCCAGCCGTCAACCAGAACAAAGAGCACTATTTTAAAAGGCATTGATATCATAACAGGAGGCAAAAACATCATCCCCATTGAAACAAGAATACTTGATATAGTTATGTCAATGACCAAAAACGGGATAAATATCATAAAACCTATTTTAAAAGCTGTTTTTAACTCGCTTATAACAAAAGCCGGCATTAATACATAAGTAGGAACATCATCCAGATTGTTAGGCTTATCTATTTTTGACATTTTAACAAATAAAGCCAGGTCGCTTTCGTCTGTTTGTCTGAACATAAAATCTCTTATGGGTTCAAGTCCTCTTTCGAGCGCTACCTGTTGTGTGATTTGATTGTTCATATATGGTTGAAAGGCATTCTCATTTATTTTACTTACAGTAGGAGCCATTACAAAAAAAGTAAGCATTAATGCAAGACCAACAATAACTTGTGCCGGAGGTAATTGAGCTGTCCCTATTGCCTGTCTTGCAATTGATAATACAATTACACTTCTTGTAAATGATGTTGTTAATATGAAAATACTTGGCGCAACAGTTAAAACCGTTAACCAAATTAGTATTTGTAGACCTTTACTAAATTCCTCCGGTGTGTTGGTTTCACCAACCGATACGTTTATGTTTGGAAGACTGACTTGAGCTTGTGCTGATAAGCTTCCGATAACTAACCCAACTAAAGTGAAAAGAATTATATTTAAATATTTTCCAGACATAATTGCCCTGTAAACTCCTGATTTCCCCACAATTTTTCCATCACCTTTATTTTATTTTTTAAGATATTTTTTCTTTATTCATCTATCTAAGGATTTATTTATTTTTAATGAAATTATTTTATATTTTTTAATAAGCTAAAGCAAAAAGTTGACAGAATCTTAACAGTTTATAAATAATTCGCGATTCAAGTTAAATACAATTTAATTTCTATGTATAAAAAACAAGAAACACGCGAGTTAACCGCGTGTTTCTTGTTAATTTTATAATAAACTTATTAAAGGATTGCTTCTAATAAACTTGCATTTTTAGATGCTGTTGCTATGTCTCTAACATTTCTTCTGTTTACATAAGTTCTAAGAGCTTCTCTAATGAGTTCGCTTCTTGATCTTTGCTCGTCACCGGCAACGTTATCGATTTTTGATAAAAATTCATCCGGCATTGAAATAAGTACTCTCGCCATAATTTTTGTTCCTCCCGATTTTTAAAATCAATTATTATTTTTTTTAAAACTTTTTTGTAACATCCTCATTATAATAAACAATTATTTTATAAATGAAATTCAGAGAATATATTTTTTGTTACAAAAGTTAATATACTTATTATATATTAATTAAATAATTCGTGTTCCTTGTTGATAATAGCGATATAAAATTTAGATATTAAATAAGCGGAGTTAAATTTTTTCAAAAATTTAACTATGAGATAGTTTTAGTTAATCCGAGTCGCCAATTAGATAAAAACTAATATTAACCTAATGAAAGTTCTCAAAATCTATATGGAATTGTTAAAGGCTTCGCCTTTAACTACCTCTAAAGGGTGGCTATGGGTGGGGATTTTTAGAACTTTCATCCAAAATTAATTAGCGATTCGGGTTAGTTAAGAGTTTTTTAGAAATAAAGTGTTGTAAAATTTCTGACGGTTGGTATTTTTGATTTTTTGTCCAGCTTTTATCTTTTATTTCGCTGGCGCTGAGGTATAAATATTGTTTTGCTCTGGTTATGCCCACGTAAATAAGTCGTAAATGTTCTTGAATTTGTTGTTGTTTAATTTTATCCGGTGACAGGTGCTTATTTTTCACCTGTTTTATTTGATTTATAAGGATATCTTTTTCGTTTATTTCAATATTTTTTTGAGTGATAGGGTAATAAGATCTGGCTTCTTGGATTTCAGGCATAAATACGGCATCAAATTCAAGTCCTTTTGCTTTGTGAACGGTCATTATGTGTATATAATCATTTTTTTGTTCACCTTTTTCAATTTCTTCGAAAAATTTTATGCCGGAGAGTTTTTTTCTTATTCCTATATCTTTAAGATATTCCACGATGTTTGAAAGAGTGACAATTTCGTTATTTTCGTTATCTGTGTGGTTATTTCTGTATTTGGTTATTAAAATGCTTATTATTCTTGCGTTTGATTTATCTATTATTCCGGAAAAATAATGATCACAGAGTTCATTCACAAGATATTCAGCGGAAACATGTGATTTTTCCAGCCATTTAGATATATGTTTTTGAAATTGCCTCAGAGCATCAGTCGGCAAGTCTTCTTTAGATAAGCAAATAAAGGGTGAGCCGAGCTTATCCAGAAAATGCTTTGAATCGAAATCGTATTTAATTATGTTTTCTGTATAAAATTCTTTGTATAATTCTTTGATAAAGTAGTTATTCCAGGGATTATCCAAAACCTCAAGGAATTTTTGCATAAATCTAAACATTTTTTTCTGATTTATGGCTTCACTATGGCATATACACGAAATTCCATTGTCTTCAAGATATTGAGCCCAGGTATTAACAGCTTTATTGCTTCGTAAAAGAATACCTGTGGATAGATTTCCACCCTTTTTTTTGATGGCAGTAATGGCTTCTAAAATTTTATGTTTTTCTTCTTCTTGAGTGTAATATATATTTGCGTTTACGCTGTTTTTCACAAGGGGATTTTGTCCCTGAACGGGTTTTATATGCAGGTGTTGAAAAGCATCCTTATAATGCTCTTGTGACTCAGCCCAGTCAACAAGATTATTTGCGAGTTCGTAAATTCCTTGGGCGCAGCGTTGTGAGCCGGTCATTTCTACCGTATTAGCGGTGTTTTTAATAAAATGTTTGAAGTTATCTACATCAGAGGCTGAAAAACTTGACGTTATTGCCTGGTTAGGGTCGCCGCATCTTATTAAATTTCCTTTATTAAGTAGGGAAAGCAGCTCCTGTTGGAGTGTTGATGAATCCTGAGCTTCATCTTCTATAATATAGTCATATTTTTCCTGATAATAATTTTTTATGTCAGGATGATCTTGTAAAAGTTTAATACTGTATAATAAGATGTCATCGAAATCTATCATGTATTTTTGGTTTAAAATCACTTGATACCTGTCATAAACAGGAATAAATTCTGATAAATTGTTATATAATTCGCAATTTTTATTCGCAAGGAATTTAAAAGCCTGATCCGTGGTTATTTTTAACTGTTTAGCGGTAGAAATCGCCGCTCCATAGTCATTTGTAAAATCATATAAACTCATATTAGTGTTGCAGTTATTGTAAATTTCTTTTAGGATTTTATCTTTTTCCGCGTCATCACAAATTTGAAAATCAGAATCCAGGTTTAAGCGGGTGTAATTGTCTTCATTTTTAATTATGCTGAGTCCCAATCCGTGTATTGTGCTGATATAAGGAAAATTGCGTAAGTCAGGGCAGGAACTTTTTATTCTGTCGCTGATATTCCTCGCTGCTGAATCCATATAAGTTAAAACAAGAATCTTTTCAGGATTTATATCTTTCATTATCATTTTCATAATTAAAGCTTCGAGAATTTTTGTTTTACCTGCGCCTGGTACAGCTGAAATTGCCATTTCTCCTTTTTGGTAATTCAGGACAGGGCTTTGGTCTTCTCTTGGAATGAATTCGTATTTTATTTCACCTTTTGTTTTTTTGCCGGATAAGTATTTAATTAATGAGCCTTCGTTTTCATTTCCCGATGAATCAAGTTGGCTTGCAAAGCATAGGACTTCTTTTTGGGCATAGTAAGTCAGTTTTCTTATCAGGTTTGCTGTTTTATCTGCTGTAAGTTGTTTGTGAACATATGGAGTGTATTCTTCTTTATCCCAGTTTTTTTGAAAAACCCATGAATTATAAAGCGGGCCTATATCATCTTTAAACCAGGCATTATCAGATACATCCAGCCATATTTGATATTTTGATAAAAGCTCCAAATCAACCACTTTTTGCGGAGTTGCAATTTTTATGCAATCAGTTTTTAAATCTGAATGAGAATCTGAGTTATCAGATACGATCGTGTCTTTTATCAAAATTACCCATTTTTTGTTAATGCTGTTTTTGTTTTTTAATTTGCAGGCTATTTTTTGAAATGCTTTTAGTGAATTAACCATTGCATTAAAATTTTCAAGAGATGAATCACTGTTTAACCTGTTTTTTATAAGTTTCACAAATATTTTTTCTATTTGAACAGTTAAATCGAGTTCTTGTTCTTTGTTTTCCTCTATAAGAGAGATAATTTGTTTGTATGTAAAGTTTAATTCCTCTGATTCTAATTTGATTTTAGGGTCGAGTATTTTTTGTACGGAGTATGAATCGAGAATTTCCCTGCAGTTAATAACAGGGAAACCAAGCATTCCGGTTAGCATTAACCTGATTTCATCGGTTTTAGGAGGAAATTTCCAGCTTTTGTTTATTAATTGAAGTAATATCAGCGTTCCATATACGATTTCATCGTCAATAATTTTTTTAGATCCCGAAAAAAATTGATAATCAATATTTTCTTTGTTTAAAAAATTTTTTAATACCTGAATAAAAGTATTATCAAGAAGAGGAGTTACTATAGTTATTTGATCAGGCGAAATTTTATCGTTAAAAATCATTTTTTTAAGCTGTTTAAAGAAATTTTCCATCATTTCGACCTGTCTGACAGAATTATCGATGATTTTTATTGAGTCAAGCTCTTCTTTCATGTTGTTTTTTATCGAATTGAACAATTTTTCAGCGTCCGGAGCTGTTTTAAAAGAATGTTGATTGGTTAATTTAACGGTCTCAGCTTTTTTAAATGCTTTT
>CAYZIV010000065.1:0-3379 GCA_964478475.1 uncultured Gammaproteobacteria bacterium
GTTTAAATTGAATCCGTCTTCTTTATAAGGCGCGTAATATTTGACGTTATCAAATGCTTTCGGCTCTATATTCAGCTTTTTATACATTTCCAGCTCTTCAGGCTTTAAATCTTCCGCAGTCTGATCAAGAAAAAGCAGATCATACCCCTTAACATTAAATAAAACCGTAGCAATGCCGTCTTCTGATTTGTAATGCTGCATTATACCTGCCATTAAGAACTCAACAATACTTGTTTTTGTTGCAAGACCCGATACACCGGTAACGTTTAAATGCGCAGCTTCCGGTCCGAGCAGGAATTTTGAATCCAAATAAACAGGGGACTGGTTCTCTCCGTTAGTGTATAAGCCGATTGGAATCCTTGTGTCCTGATAGTTATCCATCCTGAGCGATCTTTTAACGCATTCATCGGTTGCCAGAAATACATTCCCTATCGGCACAGGTTGAATCGGCTCTTCGGGTTCCATTTTCAAAACAGAAGCCGTGTAATACCTTATTTCCGGTCTTTCTGTCTGGGCTGAAAAATTTGCTAACGGGTCATAGTCTGAACTTATATAATCATTCAACGGGCAATCCAAGTCTGTATAACTAACACCCTCTGTTACAATCCCGTAAATCACTCTTTTAAAGTCTTTGTTCTCTTTTTTGTTAAAATAAATTTTATCGCTTTCAATCTTAACAATAGTACCTATACCCACAGGAGAATCAAGATTTGTCCAGAAACTAAATGATTGAGCAGTGTTGGGGCATTTTTCCGTTGCAACAACCCTGCCTACAGGAATAATTTCAATTTCATTTTTTGATCTGTTCATTAATCACTCCAATGGATTTATGTTAACTAAAAAAGAAACTAGATACAAAAAAGTTAGCTAAAAGAATTATTATAAAAGCCCAAACAACAGCATTTGTAGTGGCATTACCGACGTCTATAGCTCCACCTGTCGTTCTATAGCCCATTGACGTGCTCACAAGCGAAATTATTCCTCCAAATATAAACCCTTTTACTATACAAGCAACAATGTCCTTAACGGTCAAACCCTGCCACACTGAATTTATATAAGTAATCATATTAAGTTCGGCTATAAGACTGCTCATAAACATTCCACCCACAATCCCCATAAAACTCGCGAGAATAACCACAAAAGGCATAATAAAAAATCCTGCAAAAACTCTCGGGGCAATTAGATAATCTACAGGACTAACCCCAAGAACTTTCATGGCATCTACCTGTTCAGTTACTTTCATTGTAGCTATTTCCGCAGACATGGACGATCCAACAAGTGATATAACAGCAAATCCGCCCATAACCGGGCCTAATTCCCTAATAATCGCAACAGCAACAAGCATTCCGACATAATCCCCCGCACCTTGCTTTGTCATTTCAAAAGACACCTGCACCGCTATTATCATGCCGGTTATACTCACCATCAACAATGAGATCGGCAAAGAATCCACGCCAAATCTTGATGCTTGCTCAAAAAATTTCTGCCTGTCCAGATTCCCTCTTATCAAGCTCTTTAATGAATAACAGAAATTCAGCCATATTTCACCCAGGATTTCCAACCATTCAATTATTTCTGCCTGAAAACTCTCTGAAAATTTTTTAAAATAATTTTCTTTTTGTATATTTTCCGCTTTTTTTATAAAAGTCATTTTTGTTAAGTCTATTTAGAATTAAAATCAATAATATCAAGAATTTTTACTATATAGCAACCCTTGTTGATAATTTATTTTTTAGCAATAAAAAATTGTAAATTTTTGTTTCAACAAAATGAGAAACTTTTTAAATCCTGCATATACAGAATACTAGACATTTTTGGCCATAAATGAGTGGGATTATTACAAAAATTAAGTTTAAAGAATCCAGAAGTTTTGTCGATTAAAAAATTAGGCGGGCTTAAAGGGGCTATTGATGCTATTGAATGAATATGAATTAAACGAGAGTAATCTCGAAAAATTTAAGTATCTGATGACTGCTCTGGACCAGGAAAGAGGGGCAGATCGGCATACTATTTTAATTGTTGATGATGAGAAAGATAATTTACAATTACTGAAGAGGACTTTAAGAAAAAAATACAATATTTTAACAGCCGGGGATGGACTGGAAGCGCTGGAAATAGTAAAGGCAGAAGGAAACAACATATCATTAATTCTCAGCGATCAACGCATGCCAAGAATGACGGGAACAGAATTTCTTGCAAAAGTTTCAGAAACTTATCCTTACATAATTAAAATGCTTTTAACGGGTTATACAGACTTAGAGGCAATGGTTGACGGAGTAAACAAGTGTAATTTATTCCAATACATTTCTAAGCCTTTAGAGCCAAGTGATCTTGAACTTATTGTAAACGATGGAATTGACGCATATGAATTGACATTAAGCAAAAACACATTACTTAATGATCTTCGGGAGTTATTTTTCACAACTGTAAAATCAATTTCCAGCGCGCTTGACGCAAAAGACACGTACACACATGGGCATTCACACCGTGTTACATTATATTCCCTTATTTTAGCCCAGGAAATGGGGTTAGACGAGGAATTTATAGAAGAGATTGAAACTGCGGGATTATTACATGATATTGGCAAAATAGGGGTGCCGGAGGATATTTTATGCAAGCCCGGAAAGCTAACTGATGAAGAATACGGAATAATCAAACAGCACGCATCAAGCGCAAAGAAAATCCTTGGTAACATCCCAAGCCTTAAACTCATTTCTCTATGGGCAAGCTGTCATCATGAGAGGTGGGATGGCAGGGGTTATCCAAACGGCTACAAAGAAGAAGAAATTCCGTTATGCTCAAGGATCCTTGCTGTTGCAGACACTTATGATGCTATGACATCAAACAGATCATACAGAAAAGGCCTTCCGCATGAAATTGCATCAGAAGAAATCAAAAATTGCAGCGGGACCCAGTTTGATCCTCAAATGATCGAAGTTTTCAAAAAAGTAGAAGAAATCATTAAACAGGCCGCACTTGACCCTGTAAAGTATTACAATGAATACAGCCGATTAAATAAATCTATCGGGGAAAAAGATGCTAATAAAACTATAGACGAAGAATCTAAAGCTGAAGTGTAATCGAATCTGAGCCGTTAATTAACCTAAATTACGAATTATTTTTCTATGACTGCAATTAAGGAATCACATTGACCTATTTCTGCGAGTTTTTTCGCGTATTGGGTCTGTAAAATTTCATCATCGAGAAAACTCCATTCAACGTGTCCGGCCAGTTTTCCTTTTGCAAGCCAATGCAGATGGTTTGCGAGTGTATATCTTTGATATTGTCTTATAGAATTTATTTTAAACTGCGTTTTTTCCAATAAAGATTTAAGAGTTTTTTCGTTAAACAAGAACAAATGACAACTCCAGTATGTAAA
>CAYZIV010000065.1:3479-6986 GCA_964478475.1 uncultured Gammaproteobacteria bacterium
AAGATTTAAGAGTTTTTTCGTTAAACAAGAACAAATGACAACTCCAGTATGTAAAGTCAGAAAAAGCTTCACAACCATATAAATTAACAAGAACATCGTTAGAGCTTGGAACTTCAATTATTAATTTTCCTTTGTCATCTAATTTGGGATAAAGCTGATTTAAGCAGGTAATAGGGTCTTCAATATGTTCCAAGACGTGAAATAAGGTTATGACATCAAGACTTTTATTTGGAATTTCTTCAATTGCAGAAAATACCTTAAAATCTTTTTTCAAATTTTCCTGAGTTTTTTTATTAGGTTCCAACGCAAAAAGCTCACTGGAAAGCTTTGCGGCTTTAATTTTTTTCAATAAAGAACCTTTTCCGCAACCGAAATCTAATATTCTTTTTTTTGAAAACACATCACAATAAAGGTTAAATCTTTTATCAGTGTCTATTTTATCTGTAACATTAACGATATTGCCAAGATTAAATGTTTTTCCCATACCACCCTGTTCATAAAAGGATTTATCAATATGGTCTTTTTTATCGAGAAAAACAAGTCCGCAATTATTACATTTTAAAACTTTTATATCTTCTCTGTCTCTCACCCTGTCTTTAACCAGGGAATGAGAATTTTCTCCGCAAAGGTAACAATTCATTTATGTTATAACTATTTATATACTCACTCATTGAAATTATATTATAATAAAATTTTTAAAAGAGCGAAATTAAATTAAACTCATCAATTTAATTTAAATTAAATAAAATTTTTAGTATAAATAAACCATGAAATCAAATTTAATGATAGATAAAATATATATACATTAGCAATACTAGGAGCGGTAAATTTATGGGTAAAGTTGTAATAATAGGAGATAAAACAGTAGGTAAAGGACAACCTTGTTTTATTGTGGCGGAAATAGGGATTAATCATAACGGAAATATAGAAATCGCAAAGAAATTAATTGACATCGCCGTGTCAACAGGTTGTGATGCTGTAAAATTCCAAAAAAGAACCGTAGATGTGGTATACACACCGGAAGAATTGGCAGCACCCAGACCGAATCCTTTTGGAGAAACCAACGGAGATCTTAAAAGAGGACTTGAATTAAAACTCGAAGATTATGAAGAAATTGATGACTACTGCAAAAAACGTGGAATAATGTGGTTTGCTTCGTGCTGGGACGAAAATTCCGTTGATTTTATAGAATACTTTGATACGCCATGTTACAAAATAGCATCAGCAAGCCTTACTGACGATGAACTTTTAAAATACACAGCTTCAAAAAACAAACCTTTATTAATATCAACCGGAATGAGCACTATAGAAGAAATAGATCACGCAATAAGCATCACAGGCACAGAAAACGTTATTTTATACCACTGCACATCAACATATCCGACAAACAGCCAGGAAGCCAACTTAAACGCAATTGTAGAACTTGATAAAAGATACGACTGTCCAATAGGCTATAGCGGACACGAAAGAGGGATAGCACCTTCTATCATAGCTGCTGCTTTTGGAGCTGTTTCTGTCGAAAGACACATAACAAAAGACAGAACAATGTGGGGAAGCGACCAGGCAGCAAGTCTTGAACAAGCCGGTCTGTCCAAAATGGTCAGAGATATCAGGTCAATACCTTCGCTTCTGGGTGACGGCAAAAAAGTCGTCTATAAAAGCGAAGAACCTATCATCAAAAAACTCAGGCGAGTTCATAGTTCTGCCAATATAACTCATTAAAAATCAATGCTGAAAATTAACAAAAATATAAAAATAATAGCCACGGATTTTGACGGAATCTTAACGGATGGGGGAATTTATTTCTCATCCGGTTCCGCTGAAGAAAGTAAAAAAATAAACTTTAAAGACATAATGGGAATTTCTCTTGCGCTTAAAAACGGCTACAAAGTAGCAATAATTTCCGGAGAAAAGAATGGTATCATTGACTGGCTGGCTAATAAATTTAAACTTGAAGACGTTCACCAGGGAATAAGAGATAAATTAACAGCCCTAAAAAGCATTTCTGATAAATATTCCATTCCCCTAACAGAAATATGCTACATCGGCGATGATATAAACGATATTTCTTCGCTTGAGCAGGCAGGAGTAGCTATAACAGTCCCTGATGCTAATTATAAAGTTAAATTGTTACCCGACGTAATTATCACAACAGCACCTGCAGGCAACGGCGCATTCCGGGAAGTTGTCGATTCTCTCCTGGCAGCAGAATAGCAGGTAATGTTTTCGTCACCCTGAACTTGTTTCAGGGTCTCATCAACAGAACTTTACCCACAAAAACCCCAAGTCAACTTCCCGGAAGTTACAAATTAATTAAGTATTTTTAAAACAAATTTAATCTGATGAAATAAATAGACAACAAATTTTACAGTAGTGAACAAATGAATGAACTAACAGAAAAAATTATACCGGCAATAGATAATAAAAAAAGGGGTAAATTGCACATCCTTAGAACATTCGAGGTGTTCAACAAAGAAAACCTGAATTTGTTTAAAAATAATTTGATTAAAATAATCTTGATCGAAACCGAAAATATATTTGCAAATAACAAAAAAAAATTTAATATCGACTTCAAAAAAGACAACTCGGTGCAGGTTTCGGTATTTAACGATATTGAGACTTATAGCCTGTTTTCAAATACAATAAAAAGATATAACACAAAAAACGGAAACATAAATGATAAAAATAACAAAAGCGGAATTTTTGACCAGTTGCCCAAGCCTTAAACAATGTCCGAACATTTCACTACCGGAAATTGCGCTTATAGGCCGCTCGAACGTTGGAAAATCTTCTTTTATAAACAACATAACCAATAGAAAAAAACTTGCGCATACAAGCAATACTCCGGGAAAAACAAGACTAATAAATTTATACAATCTGGATGACAAGATAACAATTGCAGACTTGCCCGGCTATGGATACGCTAAAGTGTCAAAAACCGAACTGGCAAAATGGAGCAAAGTACTGGAAGAATATTTGCTCAATAGAAAACAGCTAAAAACAGTGATCCAGTTTATAGACATCAGGCATGATGTTCAGAAAAACGACTTGCAAATGCGAGAATGGCTGGATTATAATAAAATTCCCGTTATAACAGTAGCAACAAAGGCTGATTCTATTAGCAAAAACAAGCTCCCACAGTCATTAAAACGCATATCAGAAATTCTAAACTCTGAAACAATTGAATTTTCAGCAAAAACAGGTCTTGGAAAAGAAAAAATTTTAAAATCCATATTCGAAGCCGCCGATTTGTAAAATCACCTCCCATAAAAACCCCTAATTTATTATAAAATTACAATAAAAAGTTGAAAATTTGTTTATATAACTTAAAAAACCCCATAAAACCCCATAAAAAGTTATAATAAATCGTATGGATTTTATACGGGAATCATCAAAAAACATACCTGTAATAGGCGAGTATGACGTGGTTGTGCTTGGTGGAGGACCTGCCGGAACAAGTGCTGCAATTGCCTCAGCAAGAAATGGAGCCAAAACTGCTCTTATAGA
>CAYZIV010000066.1:0-6959 GCA_964478475.1 uncultured Gammaproteobacteria bacterium
GTGTTACGTAGGGATCATATACAACAACCTTCATTCCCATAGCTATTGCTGTTTTGACAACCCTTGAGCCAATTTTCCCCAGACCTATTGTACCGAGCGTTTTATTGAAAACTTCCGTTCCGGTGAATTTTGACCTCTCCCATTTCCCTTGTTTGGTTGAAGCGTCAGCTATTGGTATATTTCTTGCCATTGATAACATTAATGCTATTGTATGCTCGGCTGCCGCAGCTGTATTGCCTTCCGGTGAATTTACCACTATAATTCCACGGTTTGTAGCTTCTTCCAGGTCTATATTATCCACCCCAACCCCTGCTCGGCCAATTATTTTCATCTTTTTTGCAGCTTCAAGAACTTTCGGAGTGATTTTTGTCTGACTTCTTATAATTAATCCTTCATATTCTCCTATAATTTTACACAATTGATCTTCGGGGAGTGTTTCTTTATAGTCAACTTCCGCTGCTTCAGAGAGAATTTTCCCTGCTGCTTCATTAATTTTGTCGGTTATTAAAACTCTAGGCTTCATTTTTATCCTCCTCAATCCGAAATTGCTTAATTAAAAAATACCACTAATGGAGAATAAAAAAAAGAATTAATTTAAACATTTTGGGTTATTTTAATAAGTATTCATCCTGACTATTCAGAATTTCTGTTTTCTTCAAATTATCTGATAAACCGTCTGTCTTCACTATTCATTAAGCAACTTATCTAATTCGCCTGACTCATCAAGTTTATGCAGATCAGTGTACCCTCCGATATGTTTATCATTTATAAAAATTTGTGGCACTGATACACGGCCTTCTGCTCCGATAATTTTTGCTACTTCTTTTCTGCCTTCTGTTTCATTTGCTGTTATATCGTGATCTTCATATTTAACACCTTTTTCATTTAAAATTTTCTTCGCCTTCCTGCAATAAGGACAATAATCTACTGTATATATCACTACTTTCGCCATGATTTTCTCCTTT
This sequence comes from uncultured Gammaproteobacteria bacterium, assembly GCA_964478475.1. GTDB lineage: Bacteria > Cyanobacteriota > Vampirovibrionia > Gastranaerophilales > UBA9971 > CAYZIV01. Next base: position 966 of record CAYZIV010000066.1, read on the forward strand.
TAATATTCAAATTTAATTAATCCAGTTTATTTTATAACAAAATATAAAATTGTTTATTAATAAGGTAGTTCTAAATTAACCTGAATTATGATTTAATTTTGGATGAAATTTTAGAACGAGTTAAAAAATAAATTTGATTTTTTAAACATATTTATTGATCTTGAGATTAATTTTATATTCATAATAATGAAGTTTTATGAAAAATATCGTATCATTAAAATAATTAAGTAGAAGAATTAGCATTTGGGGAATTTTGAAAATTAAGAGGATTCTATCTACAGTATTAATAGTTATATTTGCTATAAGTCAAAATAGTTACTGCATTGCTGAAGAAAAAAGTGAGCATGATTTTGCTGCACTTGAACATGAAGTTAATAAAAACTCGGAAAGTCTTCATAATGTTATTCGTGGACGAATACAACATGATGAAGGGATTTTAGATAGAAAAAATTTTACGGGAGAAATTGAATCTGTAAAAGAAGGTTCAAAACTAAAGATGACGGTCACATCTGTTATAAGTTCCGGGCTAAATCGTGAAGGGGATCAATTTTTTGCAGAAATAACAAATGATTTTTCGACTAAATCAGGAATAGTTATACCAACAGGGACAATAGCTCATGGAACTGTATCTCAGCTTGAAAACAGTAAACGTCTAGGCAGGGATGGGTATATTGATGTTAATTTTGATTATCTTATAATGCCAGATGGAAGAAAGGTTGAAATTGAAGCAAACATGACAACAAAACGTCATCCTGTTTCTTCAACAGCTAAAGTTGTATTGGAAGATACGGCTTATACAGTAACAGGAGGTGTTGTAGGCGGATTTATGGCCCTTAAATTTCTTGGGTTAGGGACAGCTGTAGCGACAAAAGGTTGGTCTGTCGCAGGTGGAGCAGGAATTGGAGCAATTGTCGGGCTTACTACTTCTTTATTTAGAAAAGGAAGTGAAGTACTAATTATACCCGGTGATGAAATTAACGTTAGAATAGTTGAAAATATTGATTTGCCTGTTATAACAGAAGAATCTCTCAGAGATAAAGAGCTCCATTATGAAGGTTTAGATGTAAAAATAACTCAATATGCTATAGAAAAAGATCCATTTGGTGAATTAAACACTATAACAATAACTTTAGATATAAAAAACAAAACACAAAAGGCATTCAGCAGTTTTGATATCGCACTCGTTAATGAATATAAAAGAGTTTATTATCCTTCACCTTTTGGAAATACTGAACTTTGGTTTAAAAACATAAATCCAAATTCAAAAACTATAGGGAAATTATCATTTTCTGTAGATAACCCAAAGAAGAAACACTGGCTTGTGTTTTATGATAACCGTAGTAGAGAACCATTAGCTAAATTTTCGCTTCGAAACGCAGAACGATCTCTTAGAAAAGTAAATAATTGAGCTTAGTTAATGTCTGAAAAAGCACTGTTAAAACTGGTTACTAAGCCTTTTTTAGCTTCATTCATTCCTTCGAGAATCATATGAAAATGGTCTTGTTCAAAAATCAGGCTAATTGTCTCTAATTGAGACTGATTAATATTATCAAATTTATTAGTAAATATTCCCTGAAAATGAGGATTTTTTTTAAGAATTTCGTTATAACTACTCATAATTTACAACCTAACATTCCTTATCTTTAACTTTATAAAAACATTACTTTATGAAAAATTGCCTTATAAGCCAATAAATAAATAATTTCCTTTATCTACTGTGTTTTAGAAATTTTCAGCATTCAATTTCAGAATAACGTTGATAAATTTAAATTCAGTTTTTTAAAATTAAGTGTTCAGTTGGTTTTTAGTAAAATATATGACCCTTTTTTTCTTAAAAAATACTGTTATAATAAATTTATATTTGCATTTAACATAATCAAATATAAATAATTCAATGGCTTAAGTTTTTAGAAGGGCATTAGATGTCATTCATAGCAAAAATATTACTAATAGATGATAATCCTAAATATTTGAAAGATGTACTTCCTTCATATGGTTATGAAGTAACTACAGCACTTGATGGAATTAATGGATTAAAAATATTAAAAAACGAAGAAAATAGTTTTGATCTGATTTTATTGGATGTATTAATGCCTAATTTAGACGGGTGGGAAACATTAAAAGCAATAAGATTAGATAAATCAACAGAAGCAACGCCAATAATTATGTTAACAGCGTTGGACGAAGATTATCAGCAAGTATCCGGACTAAAATTCGGCGCAGATGATTATATAGTTAAGCCCTTTAATTTGCCTAATCTTCTTGCAAGAATAGAAGCTCTTTTAAGAAGATCTAAATGGAAAGAAGAAAAAATCACATCTTCGGGCGCAAAACTGTCATTCTCAACAAATGAACCAATAGATGAACTTACAAATCGGGAAAAAGAGATTTTGTCACTAGTAGCAAAAGGATCCAGTAATCAAGATATTGCTCAGAAGCTTTATATAAGAGAAGTAACAGTTAAAACACATTTAAATAATATATTTAAAAAGTTGAATGTTACAAACCGTACTCAGGCAGTATTACTTGGTATGCAGTTAGCAATTATTTGATTTATCAGTTAAATGAGGAAATATTTATGTCTGAACCTATCAATAAAGATGAATTGATACAATTTCTGAGAAATGGTGAAATTGAAAAATTTAATAACTTAAGACCATATGATAATAATAATTTTTTAGACCTTTCAGAATGTGATTTTAACAACTTAAAATTAACAGGAGTTAATTTAAGTCGAGTAGATTTATCAGGTTCAGACCTCAGTAAGTCTGAAATAGAAAATATCGACTTTAGCAATAGTGATCTCAGTTCGGTTAATTTTTCCCATACAATAATTACTGATTCAAATTTTAGCGAAGCAATTTTAGAAGGGTCACTTTTAAATAATTCAAATGTAAACAACAGCGATTTTACAGAAGTTGATTTTAACGGAATAAATTTATGTGGAGCATACCTGGAAGGTGCTGACCTTACATTATGCAAAAATCTCTCTCAATCTGTTTATGATGCAGAAACAGCCTGGCCTGATGAAGATTTTTGGCCGGAAGATTTTGAGCCTGAAAAAGATTTAAGTTTTGTGGAACTTGAAGAAGCTGATGGATATCCGGAAGAACAATTTTAATTAATTCTCGACTCGAGTTAATTAATTTATTAATTTTGTTCCAAAATAATTTGTCCTTTTGATCTATCAACTGTGACTTTAAAATTTTCCAGAAAGCTTAGACCCAATAATCCAGATATATTTTTATCATCTGGTTTACTATGAAGTGGTAAATCAGTAACTACAACATCCACATTTTCTACTATTAATCCCTTTAATTCAATTTTAGATATTTTAACAAGCGGCGCATTTATATGTCCGCTACCTGTCATTATCTTTATATTTTTAGCATTATTCATATCTATATTAAGTTGTGATGCTGTTTTTTTTGATCTTGTGGTATAAGTATCTCCGGTGTCAACAATAAAATTAGTTTTGATATTATTATCTTAAAAAACATCATTTACTCTCATGACACTCCCTGCTGTATCAACATTAATCAGTGCTTTAGTTATATTTTGTCCCGGTTGGCTTGTTGCTGTTTCTCCTAAGTTTTGAAGACCAACCCGGCAGAGAGTTACTAAATTTTCATTTTGTGAATTAGCTATAACATAATTATAATAGCGACTAGCATCTTGATATTTTCCTAGTCTCACTAAACTAGCAGCCAGCATATATGAAGCTGAGTAATTGTTCGGATTATTAAGAATTAATTTTTTGAAAAATTTTTCTGCTGCAACATAATTTCCAGTTTCGTAATAATCAATTCCCTTTTTTAACTCATCCGCATAGCTAATTGAGCTGCAAAAAACAAAAAAAACTAAAAATATAAAGATTATATGATTTTTAAGCATTAAAGTCCCTGTAATCAAATTCAAATCTATAATTATTGTATCGGGTAATTATGCCTGACCTTTACTAAATTTACAAAATATTGTAACAATTAACCAATTACAGTAATAGTAAGCATTACAATACCTAAAGAAATAATAGCAAAAGCTCCTAAGTATTCTAAAGTTGTAGAAATATTTTTACCTCTGGTAAAGATAGTTTCCTGAGTCAAAATTGTTTTAGATGCAATTGTAGCAAATCCTATTGCGGTTAATGTTGAAGCTATCCCTATACCTACAGCAATAACTAAAAATATACCCATAATTAAAGCATCATTTGCCATAGAAAAAAGGAGAATTAACAAAGCTCCCGTGCATGGGATCATTCCTGCAGCAACAGCAAGCATTTTTTGATTTAAATTTTCCACTTTTTCTTTTATTTGTTTTTCAAATATTTTCTTAAACAATAAAATAAGACCAACAAGAATTATAAGAGAATAACTTATAATTTTTATCCAAAACACTTTTTCTATAGAATCTGTTAATACATTTCTCATAGAGACATTTAATAAAAAAATTACGCTTATTGCAGAAATTATATGAACAGCTGCTATTTGAGCTGCCATGAGAGGAGCTTCCCAAAATTTAGATTTTTCAGACAAAAAATACGATACAATTATAAATTTTCCATGTCCTGGTCCAATAGAGTGAACAACTCCATAAATAAAAGCAAGTCCTATGCTTGTCAAAAAAAATAATAAACAATTTCCAGATTTTGTTTGCTTTAAGTTTTTTGCAATCTTAGTGGATAGATTTTTTTGCACAGTAACTATCTGTGTCCAATTTTTAGAAATAATATCTTTTTTAATAAAAGATATTACAGGGTTTTTATCAAAATTATTTACTTTTATGTATTCCGAAAAATAAGAAGAATTAAATGCCAAGAAAACTGAAATAACAAAAATACACGCTATTAAACTTAAAAATACCGCTATAATTTTTTTCATTACTTTACCTGCATATAAGTCTTAATGTTTCAGGATTAACCATATCATAGTAATAAGATTCTGTCATATCTTCATAAATCTCATAATTACAAGTTTCGATAAAATCTTCAGGAATTGTTACGGATTCAATTACAGGAAAATAAATATCAATAAAATACGATTTATCAAAAAAACTTATTTTAAAAGTATTCTTATTCAAATCTATATTATGTGTAAATTTAATTTTAAATTCACAGATTAATTTTTCATCTTTGAAATAGGCATTATAGTTTTGAATTTTAAAATCTTTTATTTTTTCATTATTAATTTTTATTAGCAATAAAAAATCATTTTTTTTAAGTTCTTCATAAGTTTTATCAATTAATTTCAATTTTTCAGCAGTACTTAATTCTTTATTCTCATCAGAATCACTTTCCCAAAAAACAGCATTACTGTAAATTTCATCATAAACCCACTTTACATTTACAGCATTTATTTTTTTATCTTCATTTGATAGTATTTCTAAATAATTTTCAATCCATACATGAGGATGAGCACACGTTTTTCCGCAGCTTACAAAAAAAATTAATAATATAAAAAAAATTTTCCACATATTAAAAAGTGCTTTGTTTAAAGATTAATAGTTTTTCCATCTTTTAATTTTTCAAGAGAATTTTTCTGACCTACAAATTCTCTCGCAATTTCTCTAACAAAATTTAAAGCTTCTGTTTCTCTGGCAATAATGTCTTTTAAAGAAAACATTTCATCAATAGAAAGCGAAGAAATTCCATGAAAATCTGAATCATCATCGAATAGATTCTTAAAAATTTTCATATTAGTTTCATCGAATCCGGGTAAATTATTGATATAAGAAAGCCAAAGATGAAATTGATGAGAAATTGTATAAATATTAACGGGTTCGTCTTTTAGCGCAAACATAGCAGGTGTTTCAAACCCAGTATTTAATTTAACAACTGAAAAACGGTTAATTATAATTATAAAGAGAAATGCCTTAATTCCTTTCATTGGCAGTAAAAAACCTTCTTTTTCTCCAAAAAGTTTCAATATTTTATCAATGAAAGGTGCTTTAATAATTACAGTCCCTTTTGATTCTATAAATCTAAAAAGACATTCCGGG
>CAYZIV010000067.1:0-6874 GCA_964478475.1 uncultured Gammaproteobacteria bacterium
TGTAAGAGGTCTTCCGGCAAACAATATTGTTGATTTTTCAATTTTTATTGAAGGGTCCGGTTTTTCATACACATCAAAATCAATGCCGGTAGGAAGATAATATGCGGTGTTTTTGAAATCTTTCAAAAAAGCCTCATCCCAACAAAATATTACACCGTTAGTCTCACAAAGTTTATTATAAAGACTCAAATCATCTGCATGAGCAAATTTTGAATTAGGGTCATCTATAAAAAAGTGGGCAACCGGCACTTTAAGGTCAGTTATAATTTTTTCAGAATCTTTTTGTATTAAATGGCCATAATCAATTCCTAAAACAAAATCCGGATTAAAATCCTCGATTTTTTCCTTTTCTAATTCTCTTACATCCAGCATCATCACTTCGTTTCCCAATTTTTCAAATCCGCGGGCGATCCCTTGTATAAGAATGTCGCCTATGATACTTATTGGACGAATTATAAATATTTTGTATTTTTTCATAAAAAAACTTCCTTTAATAAATTGGAAAACTTAATTTTTAAGCCCATTTGATATTTTATATTATAATAATTTTAAAAAATTTATGTTTATTTTTATGAAATATATATAAAAAAGAGTATTTATATGAAAAAAATTAAACGGTGGTATGATAAGTCTGATAAGCTATGTGAACTGATAAAAGTTTTAGAAACTATGTCGGACGAAGAACTTGAACTAGTTTCAAAATATTTATATCAAGTTACCAATCTTTTTCGAAAACAAAGAAGAAATTATGAACAAAATTTAAGCATAGGAAAAGATAAACTTTTTGGTTATTATAAAACATATCAAAATCCCAAAAGGTGGTATGATAGAAACCCTTCATTAAAAAGCGCTTTTAACATAATGAGCACCTTCTCAAGAAGCGAACTGGATGAAATAGTTAATGGTTTTTTATTTGCTCTTAGAGAATCAGGAATGTATCATATTTACCTTGAAAAAGAACAACAATTAATTGATAAAAACGAATAAATAAAAGGATAATATTTATAGGAGATAGATCAAATGGCGTCGAAAAAATTTTTATTTACTTCTGAATCCGTAACAGAAGGACATCCTGATAAAGTATGTGACCAAATTTCTGATGGTATTCTTGATGCATTTTTAGTTAAAGACCCAAAATCAAGAGTAGCAGCAGAAACCACGGTTACAACCGGTATGGTCTTAATTACAGGTGAAATCACATCTGATTGTTATGTAGATATCCCAAAAGTAGTAAGACATACAGTAGAAAATATCGGTTATTTAGGAAAAGCAGGTGGTGGATTTGATGCCAAGACTTGCGCTGTTTTAACAAGCATTGATGAACAATCATCGGACATTTCCGGCGGAGTTAACAAAGCTCTTGAAACACGTGATTGTAACACTTGTGATGTTGGAGAAACTCAAGAACTAGGCGCCGGAGATCAGGGAATTATGTTCGGGTTTGCCTGCGATGAAACTCCTGAATTAATGCCCCTGCCTATAAGTCTTGCTCACAGACTGGCACTTAAGCTCTCCCAGATAAGAAAAAACAATGAACTTTCTTATTTAAGACCTGATGGGAAAACTCAGGTAACTGTTGAGTATATTGACGACGTTCCTGTCAGAATTGATACCATAATAATTTCTACCCAACATGACCCCATTATAGAAAATGAAACAGATAATTTTAAGATACAGCAAATTATCGCTGAAGACCTTAAAAAATATGTTATTGAACCGGTATTCAAAAATGACAAAATAAAACCAGATTCTTCCACAAAGTATCTGATTAATCCTTCAGGGAAATTTGTTATAGGCGGACCACAAGGAGATGCAGGTTTAACCGGCAGAAAAATTATAGTCGACACTTATGGCGGATATTCTCGTCACGGAGGCGGAGCTTTCAGCGGAAAAGATCCAACAAAAGTAGACAGGAGCGCAACTTACGCAGCAAGATATGTTGCTAAAAACGTGGTAGCAGCAGGGCTTGCTACTAAATGTGAGGTTCAGCTTGCATATGCAATCGGTGTTGCTCAACCTGTTTCTGTTTTAGTTGAAACTTTTGGCACAGGAAAATTAAGCGATGATGAAATAAGTGAAATTATTTCTAAAAACTTTGATTTAAGACCTTCAGCTATTATTAATAATTTTGATATGAGAAACCTGCCGGCTAAAAACAAGGGGTCTTTTTATAGAATACTTGCAGCTTACGGACATTTTGGAAGAACTGATATTGAAGTTCCCTGGGAAAAAACTGATAGATCAGAAGACTTGAGAAAGTACTTAAATGCCAACAAGAATAACGAAGTTTCTTGTAAATAATTAAAATTAAAAAAGAAGCGGGTGGATTAAAATCCACCCGCTTTCTTTTTTTTAATAAAATATATTTAAACTGTCACAGGTGTTTCTTCAGCTTCAATATCAGAAACTCCTGATTGTATTTTAGCTTCTTTCTTAAGTGTAAGAGCGATTATAGCCGCAAGTAATATTGTAGATCCGCCGACAATAAGAGAATATTCCCAGTGGTGAGTTATACCTGTTTCAATTTCCAATGGACTTTTATTTATCAAATAACCAACGGCTATTGCAGATAAAATCTGAGGTCCTGCAACAAACAAATTAAACTTACCAAGTGAGGAACCTGCTTTTCCTTTTTTCATATTATCCATAAGAAGCGCAAATGGAATTGTAAGTGTAGAAGCCCAACCAATACCTGCAAGAGCGATGAAAGCAACTACAGTTATCGGTGAATTAGCAAAAAAAGCTGTTCCAAGGAAGGCTGTTCCCATACAAGCCAGTGAGAAAGCGTGAACATTTTTCTTTCCAAACTTGCCGCAGAGAATTCCTAATGGAATAGAAGCAAGTACACAAACAAGGTTAAACATTGCAAACGCAAGTCCTGAAAGATTTGTTGCTTTCAAAACTATAGGCTCATAAAATTCTTTTATATCCGGAGCAGCTCCGGCAAGATCAGGAACCAGATATATATTATGAACAACATAATTATTAAAATAAATAAATAAGCACATAATACCAAGCCAGGTAAAATAATGCATTCCACATATTTTTCCTATTTCATGGGTGTAAAAACTTCTAAGAGCCATACCCAACATAGGGAAACTAAGTATTAAAACAAACCAGGCTAAGCTATCCAAAACAAATTCCTGACTTGAAAGATCGAATTTTCCGGGAAAACCTGCTGCTGATATAGCTATTGAAAGAATTATTATTGAAATAAAACCGCTTATGAGAAACATTTTTATTGGCTCAAAAGGACTATCTTTTTCAGTTTCTTCTGTTGGTTCAGGTCTATTATTTTCCGGAGTTGTAAATACGGTCCAAAGCATCGCTGCTGTTAGAGCAAAAGCTCCTATAGCAAATTGTTCTTTAATTCCTATTTGAAAATTAAAAACTTCATTAACAAAAAACGGGAATCCAAAAGCAATAACAGCGCCTAATCCAAACCCAAAACTTATATAAGAGTTAGCAACAGCGTGCTGTTCTGAAGGAACATTATCAGGAATCAACGCTCTATGAGGCCCCTGGCTAACATTTACACAAATATCAATTATCCAAAGAGCACTGGCCGCAAAAAGTAAGGTAGGCGAATAAGGGATACCCAAGAGCGCTAGACTTCCTAAAATTGCCCCAACCACCAGGAAAGGCCTTCTGCGTCCAAACTTTGTCCATATATTATCACTTAATGCTCCGACAATAGGTTGGACAATGATGCCGGTAATAGGCCCGGCAAGCCAGACTAAGCCTAACAGCAAAGGAGTTGCTCCTAAAGGTTCAGTAACACGGCCGGTAAGTTGAATTTGCATAGACCATGCAAACTGTAGACCTATTGCACCGATGCAAAGATTAAGAAATTGCCATACCGTAAATTTTGACAATTTTTTTTCAGTTTTAACTTCACTCATCGTTTGTTTTTCCTCTTTTTTAAACTAAACATATATTATTTATTGAGATTTAATTAAATTTTCTTGATTATTGCCGCAAAGAAGACTTGCGCCAATCACACCCGCGTTATTACCAAGTTGTGCCTGTTTAATCTCAAGTTTTTCGGTAGCTATCTTAAGAGCTCTATCTTTAACAGTTTTTCTTACGGGATCTAATAAAAGATCTCCACAATTAGTTACGCCACCACCTATTATAACTATATCCGGATTTAAAAGATTTACAACATTTGATCAAGCGATTCCTATCCAATAACCGGCTGTTTTATAAATACTTTTAGCTACTTCATCTCCAAACCCTGCAGCTTTAGCAACAATTTCAGGAGTTATCGGATTATCACCGGCAAGTTCTCTAAATTTTGAAGATTTTCCTCCCATAATATATTTTTCAGCCATTTCTACTATAGAAGGACCAGAAGCGAGCGTTTCAAAACAGCCTGTTCCTCCGCACCCACAAAATGATCCACCGCTTTCTTGTAAAATCATATGTCCTATTTCTCCTGCTGAGAAATTTCCTCCTCTTATCAATTTACCGTTTAGTATTATTCCTGAACCTATGCCCGTTCCGACAGTTATACAAATTATATTATCATATCCTTTACCGGCTCCAAAAGCATGTTCAGCTAAAGCTGCACACCTTACATCATTATCAATTGCTGCTTTTAATTCTAATTCTTTTTCAATAATATTTGCTAATTCTATATTAATCCACCCCGGAATATTCGGTAAAAATTTAACCAGCCCTGTTTCAGGATCAACCATTCCCGGACAGCCTACTCCTACACTATCAATTTGACTTATATCAAGATTATTATTTTGAAGAATATTTTTTATTGCTTTTATAATATTGTTTATAGTATGTCCATAACCTCTATGAGCCTCTGTTGGAGTGCAATCAGAACATAACACCGTTCCTGAAGTATCAATAACCGCAATTTTTATATCAGTACCGCCTAAGTCCACTCCAATATTTAATCTCGTTTGCAATTTTTAACTCCTTTTTATGTTTTTATCAAGAATATTATATATAAATATACCTGATATTTAAGCATAAAGAAAACTTAAATTATATTTAATCTAAATTCTTAATTAATTCCAATCACTGATTAATTCAAGTCGTGAATTAGATAAAAAACAATAATAGTCTAATGAAATTTCTCAAAATCTATATGGAATTGTTAAAGGCTTCGCCTTTAACCACCTCTTAAGGGTGGCTGTGGGCGGGTGCGAAGCAGGTGTGAGGCTCTGGATTTGCTTTGCAAAGGCAAAGGAAAACAGAGAGCCGAACTCATTTGGGGATTTTGAGAAATTTCACTAAAAATTAATTCGCGACTCAGGTTAATTATTAAAAAATCCTGATTTCTAAAATTTTGCTATACTCTACAGTATTATGAAATTAATAAATAAAAGAAATAAAAATATTCTCGCTGAAAATATTCAAACAGCTGATTCTGTTTTTAAAAGACTAAAAGGTCTTCTTGGAAGAAACAATCTGGAAGAAACAGAAGGGCTGCATATAATTCCTTGTAACAGCATTCATTCTTTTTTTATGAAATTTGAATTTGATGCAGTGTTCATTGATAAAAAAAATAAAGTTAAATTTCTATCTGAAAAAATATCTCCATGGGGGGGAATAAATTTTTGTTTTTCTGCTTATAGTGTAATAGAGCTGCCGGCAGGAACTATAAGTAAAACAGAAACAAAAATCGATGATGAACTTGAATTTATTGAGTAATGAACAATAAAAGAGTAAATTTCATAAGGAAAGCAAAATTTTCTGATGGAAATATTGCTTATTGGATGAGCAGGGACCAAAGAGTTAAAGACAACTGGGCTTTGATTTATGCTCAACAACTTGCAATTGAACATAAAAAACCGCTTTTTGTGTTTTTTAATCTTGTTCCCGAATATTTAAATGCAACTATAAGACAATATAACTTTATGATAGAAAGTTTAAAATTTGTTGAAAAAGACTTAAAGGCAAAAAATATTAGTTTTATTCTGACAACCGGTTCTCCGGAAAAAAATATTCCCGAAATTATTAAAAAATTCAACATAGATTTATTAGTCACAGATTTCAATCCTCTTAGAACAACTAAATTTTGGCTTAATCAGGTAGTTAACAAGACGGATATTTCTATATGCCGGGTTGATACACATAATATAGTTCCCTGTTGGGAAGCTTCAGATAAACAAGAATATGCTGCCAGGACAATAAGACCAAAAATAAGAAAAAAACTTTATGATTTTTTGGAAGAATTCCCAAATATAAAAAATCATCCTCATAACTATGAGCATAAAGATATTTCAACCAATTGGGACGATCTTGTTAAAACTCTTAAGGTTGATTCCTCAGTAACGAAATTAGGCTGGATAAAACCCGGAGAGGACCAAGCTCATACGGTTATGAAAGATTTTATAAAAAATAAACTTGATAAATATCCTGATGATCGAAATGACCCCACAAAAAACGGGCTTTCAAATCTCTCTCCTTATCTTCATTTTGGACAAATTTCTTCACAGAGAATAGTTATGGAAATCCTGGACTCTAAAGCTTCAGAAGAAGCAAAAGATGCTTTTATCGAAGAGTTGGTTATACGAAAAGAGCTTTCTGATAATTTTTGTTATTATAACGAAAATTATGACAATCCCGAATGTTTTAAAGATTGGGCAAAACAGACTTTAAATAAACATCGAAAAGATAAAAGAGAATATCTTTATTCCCTTGAAGAATTAGAGCAGGGGAAGACACATGATAATTTATGGAATGCATCCCAGTTAGAAATGACGACCAAAGGAAAAATGCACGGGTATATGCGTATGTACTGGGCTAAAAAAATTCTTGAATGGACGAAATCTCCCGAAAAAGCTATGGAATTTGCTATTTATTTAAACGATAAATATGAACTTGACGGGCGAGATCCAAATGGATATGT
>CAYZIV010000068.1:0-6870 GCA_964478475.1 uncultured Gammaproteobacteria bacterium
GGCTTGAGTTAAATAAAGGCATGGCGCTAATCAACACCAGTCCTCTCTTGAATGAAGCTAAAACGGTTCTCGGTGAAATTTCACAGGCAAGCGGAAAGGCCGATGCTAAAATATTTCTCACGGGAAAAACAGGAAATGTTGATGCAAGAGGAGAAATTTTATTTAACAATTCTTCTATATTTTATAAAGGTTTTGGAGATAGGTTTACTCATTTGAAGGGAATTTTGGGATTTGATAATGAGGATGTTTTTTTTCGGGGAGTTGCAGGAAAAATTAAAGGCAATGATATTAAGCTTTCGGGATTTATTGAAGGAAATTTTGATTCTGAGCTTAATATAGTTTTAAATTCAGCAAATTTAACTTTAGTTAAAGATTTTTTAACATCTTCTTCTATTTTAGAAGAAGAGTTGCTTAAAGTTTTGGGTGAATATGATGAAATTAGCGGTGTAAGCGATGTTGAGATAAATTTAAAAGGGAATTTGTTTAAGCAACCGTTGCAAAACCTTGTTTTTAGAAATATGAAGAGTAATTTAAATCACAATTCAATGGGAATTCCAGTATCTCTAAATAGCGGAGTTGTTGAAATAACAATGGATAAAATTATCGCTCATAACGTAAAAGGGAGTTCTCAGGGAAATAATTTTACTCTTAATGGAAATGTTTCTAACATAGAAAAGTATTTATCAGATAAAAGACCTTTGGTTTCTGATATTGATTTAAAAATTGATAAATTTGATATTTCAAAAATTCAAAAATTAAGAGAAAGTTATTTGTTGCCGGAAAAAATGACCAGGTTTTTGGCGAAGTTAGATGAACTCCATGGTTACGCTAAAGTTGAAGCGAAAATTAAGGATAAAAATTTTAATATTAAAATTGTTCCAAATGGTATTTCGGTTGTTTATAAGCCATATGATGCTTTTGTTCTCTTAAGAGAAGGCGAGGTGGAGTTATCAGATAAGGGATTAGAGTTATCTTCTATAAAAGGGGTTTTGTGTGAATCAAATTTTAATCTTAATGGATTTGTAGATAATTACAGAAAGAAACCGGAGTTTGATCTTTCTATAAATCTAGATATTAATTTTAATGATGTAGAAAAATTTAAATTTTATTCAAATATTCCTCTGGAAGCAAGAGGAATAATTCCTTTTGCTTTTTCTGTAAAAGGAAATGCAGATAATTGGGATATTTTGGGCAGAATGATATTGGATAAAGGTAATTATTTTAATTATATAACTGATATTGGTTTGCCAAGGAATAAAGTCAGGTTAATTACGCTCGATGCGAATGGAGTGCGCGATAAATTAAATATTCATAAATTAAGAATAGACACATCTGATGATTCTTCAAGCAGGTCCGATAAAAATTTAATTGATAATGCAAGCTTTGAAGGATTTACAAATTTATTAAACGTTCAAGGTGTAATTAACAATTTAAAAGCTTCTGATCCGGTTTTTGAATCTTTTACCATAAAAACTAATGATAAAGATTTAGTCAGCACAAAGTTATTTAATCCTTCTTTGGAAACTTTTTTAGAAAATGAAGATGAAGACTTTTTTTCAGAAGGGAAGTTCAGGGCTGATTTAGAGCTTAACGGCATTGTTTCAAGTCCAAAAATACTTGGAGGTTTGTCTTTTTACGACATTGCGATTCCTAAAAATAAATCATATATTAAATCAATTGATTTAAAGTTTAATAAAGAATCAATTGATTTAAAGGTCTTTGATTTGAATATAGGCGAATCAAGGATGAATATTTCTGCTTCGATTGATGAAAAAATTAAAACCCCTATGTTAATTGAGGATTTAAGAATAAATGCGCAAATGTTTAATATAGATGAAATTATGCGAATTTTTTCAAAATATAATAACGATAATATAGCTGACACTCCGCCTTTTATCATCGAGAAAGGCCGTTTAGTGTCTGATGAACTTATTATGAAAGATTTAATAACTACCGATGTTTCAGCTGTGTTTAACATGAAGCAGGATTGGCTTATTTCGGTGTCCAACCTTAATTTTCTGGCAGCAGGAGGGAAGGCAAACGGCAGCGTTGATTACAATGTTGTTAATAATGAATTGATAACTGAATTTAAAGTTGAAGATATGCAGGCAAATGCTTTGGCTACAGTGTTGTTAAACATTCCTAATGAAGTATATGGATCACTTACCGGAAATGTGAAATTTTCCACCAAAGGAGAAACAATAGAAGAATGGATTTCAAATTCAAATGGAAATGCCGAATTTAAAGCTCAAAAAGGTCGTTTTGTAAGGCTTGGTTCACTTGAATACCTTTTAAGAGCAGTTAACGTGATTCATAGCGGAGTAGGAGGGTTTACAATTAATAATATTATTGATCTCATTGCTCCAACTAATACAGGTCATTTTGAAACTTTAGAAGGTAGAATTTTTGCAAAAAACGGGGTTCTGTATACAGATGATATAACATCCTCAGGAAAGCATTTGAGTTTATATTTTTCCGGAGAGCTGGATATATTAACAAATTATGCGAATATTCAGGTTCTGGGCAGGCTTTCCAAAAAGGTGACAAGTTTATTAGGGCCTGTAGGAAGCGTCTCTATTAATGAATTCATAGATTATATTCCGGGGTTGGGTTTTCTTCCGGGTGTTGCAGAGAGAAAAGGGCTTGTTGAAATTATGCCCGGTTTAGATAAAATTCCAGGGCTCGAGTTTTCTAATAATAAAAAATTTAGAAGATTTGCCGTTCAGATACGAGGTAATATTTATGAGCAGTCTTCTGTTAAGATTTTTAGGTGGATTGAATAAATTTGAAAAAAAATGTCAAAAATTTATTAATTTTAACTATTTTGGTAATGACCGCGTTGGTTTTTGTCTGGTCATTTTGTATTGAACCAAGATTGATTATTATTAGGAATGTTTCTATTGAAGTACCAAACTGGCATAATGAGCACAAAGGGTTGAAAGTCGCAGTATTAACTGATTTTCATTTAGGTTTTGGGGGTATGAACAGAGAAAGATTGGGGAAAATAATCGATTTAACTAATTTGCAAAATCCTGATCTGATATTACTTTTGGGTGATTATGTAAATGTTTCCTATAAAAATGAGTCTAAATTGAGTTATCTTGCTGATTTTGAAAAATTTAAATCTAAATATGGGGTTTTTGGGGTTATGGGAAACCATGAAAGCTGGCAATCACTTAACAAAATAAGAAATTTTTTAAAAAAAGCTAATGTGAAAATTTTAGAAAACGATGTTCAAAAATTAAGGATAAATAAAAAAAGTTTCTGGATAGCCGGTATAGAAGATATGTTAACAGGTTATCCGGATTTAAACTATGTAATGAGGCAAATTAATGATGAAAATCCGGTGCTGCTTCTTTCGCATAATCCTGATATTTTCGAAACAGCTTCTGATAAAATAAACTTAATATTAGCTGGTCACACCCACGGCGGACAAATTTATCTGCCTTTTTTAGTGAAAAAAATTAATCCTTCCAGATTGGGAGATCGTTTTTTGAGAGGATATTTAGTTAAAAATAATAAACATATATTTATAAGCAGCGGATTAGGGACAACTATTATTCC
This sequence comes from uncultured Gammaproteobacteria bacterium, assembly GCA_964478475.1. Classification (GTDB taxonomy): domain Bacteria; phylum Cyanobacteriota; class Vampirovibrionia; order Gastranaerophilales; family UBA9971; genus CAYZIV01. Next base: position 3,565 of record CAYZIV010000068.1, read on the forward strand.
TGCAAGATTTTTAGTTCCACCGGAAATTGTAATTTTAACTTTGAAATAATAAATGATTGTTTATTTTGTAAATCATAAATATAATAGTAATAATACTTGTTAATGAGGACATAAAATGAAAAATTATTTTAATAAAATCTGTTTAAGTTTTATGGTTTTAATGTGCTTCAGTTTTTTTATTAATTCTGCTTATGCTCATTCATTAGAAGCAATAAAATTTTATAACTTGGGAACCGAAAATATTAAAAGAGAAAATTATGTCCAGGCTGCAAAAAACCTTGAAAAGGCTATTTTCGAAGATGCTTCGTTAAAAGATGCATATTTTAATCTTGGATTTGTCTATAAACAACTTGGAAAAACAGATGAATCAAAAGAAATTTTAAATAAGCTTATTAGGCAAGATCCATCGGATGATGAGGCTGTTTTTTTCTTGGGCAAGTTGTATTTCGACACTGAGGATTACAAAAAAGCAGAATTTTTCTTTAGATTAATTAGTGATTCATCTGAAAAATATAATAAGGCTCAAGAATTAGCTTTATTATCAAAAGAAAAACAAGAAGAAAAAACGATTTTAGAAAAAAAATCAGTCAGGGAATGGAAAAAGAAAATTTTACCGGATTTTAACGGCCCTGCTGGAGTTGTAAGTGACAGCAAAGGCAATATTTATGTAGCAAATTTTAAAAATGGAATTATACAAAAAATTTGCCCCGATGTTGATGATAACAAAAATTTTAGCAATGAGAATATAAAAGGTCCGATAGGTTTGGCGGTTGATTCATTTGATAATATTTATGTTTCGAATTATTTGAAAAATAATATTATTAAAATTACTCCTGAAGAGGAAATTTCTATTATTTTAGATGATATAGAAAAGCCGTATTATTTGTTTATTAGAGATGATATTTTATATATTACAGAACAGAGTGAAAATTCTCTCATAATGTTAAATTTGTGGGAAATAGAATAATAATTTAAACCAGGTTCAGGTTTTGCTTTAAAACCTTTTTCAAATACTGCCCCGTGTAGGAGTTTTCAGTGTCTGCGACTTGTTCGGGTGTTCCCTGCACGACGATATTTCCGCCTGCGTTGCCGCCTTCGGGACCTAAATCTATAACGTGGTCGGAGACCTTTATTATATCCATATTATGCTCGATAATTACAACAGTGTTTCCTGTATCAACTAATTTATGAAGAATTTCCACTAATTTTGATAGATCATACCAGTGCAGACCAACAGATGGTTCATCGAGCAGGTAAAGTGTTTTCCCTGTGCTTCGTTTATTCAGCTCTGAAGCCAATTTCACCCGCTGTGCCTCGCCGCCTGAGAGCGTGGTTGCACTTTGTCCGAGTTTTATGTAATCAAGCCCCACGTCATTAAGCGTTTTCAGCTTAGAGGCGATTTTTGGAATGTTTTTGAAAAACTCATATGCCTCTTCGACGGTCATATTAAGAACATCAGAGATGGATTTGCCTTTATATTTAACTTCTAGGGTTTCTCTGTTATATCGTGCGCCCTTGCAGACTTCGCAGACTACATAAACGTCAGGCAGGAAGTTCATTTCAATTTTGATAATCCCGTCACCCTTGCAAGCCTCACATCTTCCGCCTTTTACGTTAAAGCTGAACCTTCCCTGCTGATAACCACGCATTTTTGCTTCTGTTGTAATCGCGAATAAGGCCCGTATATGGTCAAAAACTCCTGTATAAGTAGCAGGGTTGCTCCGCGGCGTCCTACCGATCGGGCTTTGGTTTATATCTATAATCTTATCAATATTTTTAAGTCCTGAAACTTCACGCACTCCCTGAGGTTTAGGGCAGTTTCTTCCCAGGTGGTGCTTCAAATATGGCTGTAAAATATCAAATATCAAAGACGACTTCCCCGACCCGCTTACGCCTGTTATAGAAATGAATTTGCCTAGCGGAATTTCGACGTTCAGGTTTTTCAGGTTATTTTTGTGAGCGTTTATGATCTGAATGGACTTCCCTGAGCCTTCACGTCTGATTTTAGGAACTTTTATCGACTTTGCCCCTCTTAAATACTGACCTGTTAATGAGTTCTTCTCTTCTTCGATGTCTTCCGGGGAACCTTGGGCTACTATTTCCCCGCCGTGAACGCCCGCTTTCGGTCCTATGTCTATTACCCAGTCTGCTTTACGGATGATTTCTTCGTCATGTTCGACTACAATAAGTGTGTTTCCAAGATTTCTAAGTTTTATTAGCGTATTTAAAAGCTGTTCATTGTTAACCTGATGAAGCCCGATACTCGGCTCATCAAGTACGTAAAGAACCCCCGCAAGCCCTGAGCCAATCTGGGTTGCAAGCCTTATCCGCTGGGCTTCCCCGCCTGAGAGCGTGCCTGCCATTCTGCCCAAGCTCAAATAGTTCAACCCGACATCAAGCAGGAACTTAAGCCTGTTTCTTATTTCGGTCAAAAGCTGCTTTACTATTGTCATTTGATATTCTGACAAGGATAAAAACAGCGAAGAGATGAATTCATATGCGTCATAAACCGATATTTCGCACAGGTCGGCTATGGATTTGTCCTGAATCTTCACTGAAAGCACAAACGGCTTGAGCCTTTTGCCTTTGCATTCCGGACAGTCAATGGAATCCATATATTTTTCGACTTCTTCTCGTACTCTGTCGGAATCTGATTGATTATATCTTCTTTGCAGGTACGGAATAACACCTTCGTAACGGGCTTTGTAAGTTTTTCTGAATCTGCGCTTGAAATCGGCGTGATTTAACTCGACTTTTTCTCCTTCGCTGCCGTAAAGGATTATGTTTTTATGCTCTTCGGGCAATTTTTCAAACGGAGTGTCCATATCAATTGAATAATGATTGGAAACAGAAGTTAAGATGTCTATATAATAGGAGTTTCCGGTCTTTGCCCAGGGGTAAATCGCTCCTTGTCTCAACGTTTTCCGTTCGTCCGGCACAATCAGGTCAGGACTGATTTCCATATGCGCTCCTATCCCGCTGCAATTGGAACACGCCCCGTAGGGGCTGTTAAAACTGAACATTCTCGGCGATAATTCCTCAAAACTCAGCTCGCAATCCGCACAGGAAAGCTTTTCTGAAAACATTATTTCTTTATCGCCTATGATATCTATGAGAACAATACCGTCTGATTTCTTCAGCGCTGTCTGTACGCCTTCTGCGATCCTTGACCTTGATGATTCTTTGACCATAATTCGATCTATAATAACTTCAATGTCATGTTTTTTTGTTTTTGCAATTTTTATATCGTCTTCGTCGAGATTATAAACCTTCCCGTCAATACGCGCTCTAATAAAGCCTTCTTGT
>CAYZIV010000069.1:0-6856 GCA_964478475.1 uncultured Gammaproteobacteria bacterium
AACAATACATAAATAATGAATCCGATGAAGACCTCAATAATGAAATTGAAAAATACATAACATCTTCAACGGAAACAGAAAAGAAATCAGACCTGCAAGAAATACTTGAATATTACGAAGAACCTAATTTTGCAGAAAAACAAGCAGAAGAGTCAGACGAGGCAGATAAAAACAACAAAGTATATAAAATACTTCAGGAAAAATTATCCTCTTTGCCTGAAGAAGAAAGAAACAGACTCAAATTAGACACAGATGAATTTCAATAAAAATAAAAAAATTATTGTAGCAATGAGCGGAGGGGTTGACAGCAGTGTAGCCTCTCTTTTGCTATTAAAACAAAAATATCAGGTTGCCGGATTAACAGCAATTATGCATTACACAGGTCAAGAAACCGTCCAAAAAGCTGCAAAAGCCTGCGAACTCTTAGGAATTCAACATATTGCCATTGATCTACAAGATGTATTTCAAAATACTGTTATTAATTATTTTGAAACAAGTTATAAAAGAGGTTTAACTCCGAACCCCTGCACATTTTGCAATAAAAAAATCAAGTGGGGGAAAATGACAGATTTTGTTTTTAACGAACTGGGCGCGGATTTCTATGCAACGGGACATTACGCAAGAATAAAAAAACAAGAAGAAAGCTACAGGCTATACAGGGGACATGATTTAACAAAAGATCAATCATATATGTTATATGCCCTGGATCAGGCTGACTTGGCAAGAACTATTTTTCCCCTTGGTGAAATAAACAAATCAGAAATAAAAAAAATAGCGGAACAAAACGGACTTTCTCTTTCAAATAATAAAGAGAGTCAAGATATTTGCTTCATTACTCCTCCTGAAACGACTTCTTCTTACTTGCTAAATAAATTTGGAGAACAAGAAGGGGATATAATCGAATATAAAACAGGTAAACTGCTCGGAAAGCATAAAGGCACTTTTAATTACACGATAGGTCAAAGAAAAGGAATAGGTGTTTCAGCGCCTGAACCTTTGTATATAATTAGCTGTGATAATGAAAAAAATATTATTTATGCTGGATACAAAAATGATTTAACATCAAAAGAATTTAATGTTACAGAAATTAACTGGCAACAGAAAGAATATACGGAACAAGATGAACTTAATGCAATGATAAAAATAAGATATAATTCTCCTGCGCAAAAAGCCAGAATTTTCATGACAGGAACAAATTCTGCACATATTAAACTGGAAGAGCCGAAACTTGCAATAACTCCGGGGCAAATTGCCGTATTTTATGATTTGAATAATGAATACGTCTTAGGCGGAGGAACTATAACTTTTTAAATTTAATAATTTAAAAATAGAAATTTTTTTTAAAATCATTATATAAATAAACGGAAGTAAGCTTATAAAATTTTTCGTCTCAAGAATTTAACAAAATAAACCACATATTTAAATGTATTAATTTCTTAACATTTCTTTAAGTAACCTTAAAGAAAAAAATAAATATGTCGATATAGAAATTAAGTGCCCACAACTAACCAAAGGAGGCAAATTATGGGTTTAGCAGCAAGCCAAGCAAGATTTTTATCATTAACAGCTCGTAAAAGTGATATTGAATTTAAAGGACAGCAATTAAACCAAGCAAGAACAATAAATGCGCATGAAATGGAAATGCTTATAAACCAGATGCGCAATGCAGCAGGAGTAGACGGTGAAGAAGGTTTATTAATAGATCCAGGTTTATATGAAGAAATTGAACTTGAACTTGAAGCAAAACATATAATTGACAGAAATCTTGAATTAGAACTTAAAAATGTAGATACACAACACCAAGCAGTCTCTACAGAAGTTGATGCCGTTAACAAAGTTATCGATAAAAACATCGACATGACCTTTAAGACATTCGCATAGGAATAAAACACACGACAAATCATTTATCGCAGTATATCTGCGATAAATGAAAAAAAGCGAGGAAGGGAAGCATAGAGAGATATGAGTTATAAAAATGATCATCTGCTAACCATAGCAAACCAATATGGAAAATCAAGCGGTGATGCAAAAGCAGCAGTTTTTGAAACATATGACAAATTAAGAGATTTGACTGTCAGTGGCCCCGGACTTGGAGGCGCAAATCCGTATGGGCACATAGGCAGTTTTTTTATGAATTTATCAAAACTTATCGGACCTTCTAACTATATGCCTACTCTGGGCTCATCTTCTATGAACGTTCCCGGCACTTCTTATCATTCTCCTGTTACCGGCGGATATTCTACAATACCGGGAGTTCAATCATCTTTTGGAATGAGCAACGCAGGGAAATATCCCGGATTTCCATCAGGTGGAGCTGTTTCTATGGACGGGAGTTCAATTAGCACAGCAATGGGAATTGGATCTCTTGGAATTCCAGCCTTAATGGCATTGGGAAGTCAATTTACACCTCTAGCAGGAACATTTTCTATAGGCGGACAAATGACAGGAGCAGCTTCTTCTCTTAACAGCAGCATTCCAGATGGAAATTCCTACGTTCCGGCAGTCGGAGCGTTTAGTGGACTAACAGCCGCAAGCGGAAAAGTCAGCGATATAACTCTTCCTGTAGCAGGTGTTGTTGGCGGTATTGGCGGATTAATGTCGCATCTTGCCCCATATTTTGGACCGAGCGGAATAGTAGCCGCTCTTGCCGGTAATTTAATGAGCGGTTATTCAGGTGCAGCTATAGAAGGCTACAATCACCTCACAGGAAAAATTATCACAAATGCAGATACAATACTTACAATGAAAATTAAGAACCTTGAAACGACTGTAAAACAATTAGATGCGCAAGGTGATATTGTAAGAAAAATGCTTAAGAATTCCATTGAAGGTGATTCAAAAGCAGTCAAAGATCTTTAATCAGGTTTTAATAAAATGAAAAGACTTTATTTAAGATTAATTTTTAATAAAATAGAAAAATTTTTACACCTTCTAAAAAACTATAAAAACCCATATCTTAACTTTATAAAACCATTCCTGTATAAGAAAAAAATAAAAAAAGTTCTTGAACTTAATAAAAATAGGTTACTAAAGAAAAAGGAGATAATTAATTTAAATTCAAATACTAAAACTTCTAAGGTTATAAGTTTTGTTCGTTGATTTAAAGTTTATTAATAAATAAATCAGGGAATATATTAAACAAAAAAACAGATTAAATAAAATTCAGGCACCAGCAACCAAATTAAAAAAGAATGTTCTTTACAATTATTTACAAAAAGGAGTAAATTCATCAATCCATATTGTTTTTATATATATAGAAAAGGGTTGTCTGAATATTGAAAATTAAATAAAAGGAGTACGTCAAACAATGCCGGTAGTAATATCGATGGTAAATAATCATATTCAGAACATGATAAGTTTCTTTAATCTTTCGTGCTCTTATTTTAAGAAAAGAAACCCTATAATAACTGCTCTTTCAGCTTTTTTAAATGGAGTTTACACGCTCATTACATCAAATAAGAGAGCAAAAACATTAAGATATCAAGTTCAACTAATGTATTACAGAATGCATCAAATGGAAACATTAATGAACGAATACAATCCTAATAATACTCTTGGGGGCAAATCTCTCAATAAATACAGATAAATTCAATTAAAGACTACGGGGAAAATATAATGGGGCTTTTTTCAGGACTAATCAGATTAACATATTTAAAACAACAGGAATTGAATCTTGAATATAAGATTCAAACAATAAGCATGACAAAAATGCATGTTTCAAATCGTGCAATTAATCTTGTGACTATTGGAAATGACCTTGATCCCGATTCACCTGAATATAAAACGCTTGAAGCCAGAAGAGAAAAACTCAATTTAATGGAAAAGAAACTCGAACAAGAGTTCATGAGATATCAAACACTACTAAAAGCTGTAAATACAGAAATCCAATCAGCGCAACAAATTGTAGATAATAGCATAAAACGAATGTTTAGCTATGGCGGAGCCAGATAAAACAAATTACAGTTTATTTGATTGAAAATAATTTTAGGATTCGCGGATAAAATTTGCGAATCCTTTATTCAAAAATAAAAGATTGAATCAGTCTATCAATATAGAAAATTAGAGATAGAATAAAATTTTTTTTGATTTTAAATTTAAATTAAAGAAAAAAATCAGACCAATGGCTCAATTTAAAAAATACGAATCAAAAGAATCAGCTGGAATTTTACTGGCAAATAATATCGAAGAAATAAACCTGGAAAAGCCATATATCATGGCAATTTTAAGAGGGGGGATTCAAGTCGCAAAAGGAATTGCCGATAAACTTAAAGTTCCGATCAATCCGCTAATAGTAAAAAAACTTCCATCCCCCGGAAACCCTGAATATGGTTTTGGAGCAATCACAGAAGACGGGACAAAGGTTCTTAACGAGAAAGCTGTGAATTATTTAGGGCTCACCAATGAGATTATCGAAACAACAGCAGCTGAAATTGTTGCAGAAATTCATCGCAGAAAAGAACTATACGGAAGTCTTGATAACGAAAAAATCAAAGAATCAAATGTAATAATAGTCGATGATGGAATTGCAACAGGGTATTCATTAATAGCCGGAATAAATACAATAAAAAAAAGAACCCCAAAATCAATTACAGTAGCAGTTCCAGTAAGTTCACAAGACGCTTATTTAAAAATCAAAACTATGGTTGACAAAATAATTTGCCCTATAGTCAGCAATGACTACTTTTTTGCTGTTGCTTCTTATTATAAAATCTGGCAAGATTTATCAGAAGAAGAAATAAAAGCTATTTTAAACGAATATAAAAATAAATATTCCTATTAAAATTTTATTTTAAATTAATGAAAAAATCTTCATATTCTTGACAAAAACCGCTAATATAGTGTATTTCTGTTTATTATACTTAGATGAAAAGTAGATTAAATAAGTAAAATTATTATTTATTTAATATAATCCAACTACTTTTAAAATCAGGTATATGCGGCATTTTATTGAAATTTTGGGTATGAAATTTATTAATGTATATCAGCAAAATTGAAATAGATAATTTTAAATCTTTTGCAAATAAAATGGAGATTCCTTTTCTGGAGGGATTTACCACTGTTTCAGGACCAAATGGATCAGGAAAAAGCAATATAATTGACAGCATTTTATTCTGTCTTGGACTTTCTTCATCTAAAACATTAAGAGCAGACAGGCTTTTTCATCTTATAAATACGCATAATAAGAAAAATGAAGCTTTTGTGAAAGTCCATTTTTCTAATGGCGCCGGACAAGAAAAACTTTCTGTAAAAAGGAAAATTAAAAAATCTGCAAATGGCTATATAAGCAGTTATTATCTGAACGATAAAGCCGCTACATTAGGGGAAATTCACGATAATCTTTCTGAATACAACATTTCTCCCGGTTGCTATAACGTAATGATGCAGGGAGATGTTACAAATATTGTCAATATAAGCGCTACAGAAAGAAGAAAAATAATTGATGAAATTGCAGGCGTAGCAGAGTTTGACAGAAGAATTGAACAAGCAGGAAAAGAGCTTGAAATAGTTGAACAAAGAGTAGAAAAATCAGATGTAATACTCAATGAAATTGATTATAGACTTGTACAGCTCGAAGAAGAGAAAAATCATGCGCTTAAATATAAAAAACTGCGGGAAGAAAAACAGGAATTAGAAAGTAAACTTCAGGTAGTGAGATATTTTGACATAAAAAATTCTTTTGAAAGACTTCATGAAAGCATACTCGAAACAAATAAACACAAAAAAGAGGAAGAAAAAAAACATTTAACGGTTGTTTCAAGACTTGATGAATCGCGGGAAAAACTTGCAAAATTATCAGAATTAATAAAAAACAAAGGCGAAGACGAACAAATTGAAATAAAAAAACAGATGGAATCCTTGAAAGGCCATATTTCAAGGAAACAAGACAGCTTAAGGCTCTCGGAAAAACAGACGGGAGATAATTTAAAAAGTGTAGAAACTGCAAAACACAATATTGAAAGCTTAAAACAAAAAATTAGCGACTCTTCAATTAGAATTGATGATAAGAAAAATGACATAAAAACGCTTGAAAACAAGATTAAAGAGCAAAAACTGGAGCTCGCAAGGCTTACAGAAGAAGCATCTGGCATAAATAAAAATGCTTCCGAGCAAATGCTGAAAAGAAATGCACTTAGAAAAAACATTGAAGACAGAAAAGACAAAGAAAATCAGCTTTTAAAAGAACAGTTGGCAATAGATGAAAAGGCTTCAAGGCTTAAAAAAGATATAGACGAAGCAAGGTCAATAATAGAAGAAACAGAAAACCTAAAAAATTCAGAGCTAGAAAGAAGAAATATACTTGAAACTCAAGTTGAAGAGCTTTCAAAGGAATTAAAAGATTATGAAATTGCGCAAAAAAATAATCTGGAACAACTTGATGATCTTAAAAACGAAATAGATGACCTGAATTACAATATCAATGCTGCATACAGAAAAATAACCCAACTTGAAGCCAATAAAAGAGCCTCAGATGAAACAGGGCTTGGTGGAGCGATAGATACCATAATGACTTCCGGAATTGAAGGCATTCACTCTACACTGGCTCAGCTCGGAAAAGTAGATAAGGAATACTCAACTGCCCTTGAAACAGCGATGGGCGGAAGAATGAAGTGCATTGTCGTTGATGATGATGAGATTGCCAGGGTTGCAATAGAAGTTCTTAAGTCATCTAATAGCGGCAAGGCAACATTCTTGCAACTTAATAAGATGAGACCAGCACAACGCGGACTAAGAGTACCAAAAGGCGAAGGTGTTATTGACTTTGCGATAAATCTTATTGAGTTTGATGACATTTATGAATCCGCTTTTTATTATGCGCTAAGCGACACTTTAATAGTTGAGGACTTGCTTTGCGCAA
>CAYZIV010000070.1:0-6800 GCA_964478475.1 uncultured Gammaproteobacteria bacterium
CGGTCTTAGCTTACATGCCTTGTTACTGAGACCCTGAAATAAATTCAGGGTGACGGTCGGGGGTTCAGGGTGACGTGCGAGAGTTCAGAGTGATGGTCGAGGGTTTAGAGTAACAGTTGGGAAGTAATTTAAAAAATTATCGATTTACATCAAAAATATTAATATCATCCGGGAGTTTTGATATACTAACCGGAATTTCGAGAAAAGATCCTTTTCGTAAAATTTTAATAGAAATGTTTGAGTTTAATTTGGAAGTTGCGACTAAATTTCTGAGTTGGCTTATATCTTTGAGAATGATATTATTGGCAGAAATCAAAATGTCATCTTTTTGTAGCCCGGAAATACTTGCAGGACTGCCTTCAACTACATCAACAATAATTAATCCTTTGTTAGATATAATTCCGGGGTACTCAGTGGGTCCATAATCTATATTTTGAACGGCTATTCCAATCCACCCTCTTTCAACATTTCCTTTTTTCAGGATCTCTGTATAAACTTTCAGAGCCATATTTGAAGGAATCGCGAAACTTATTCCTTCATACCCTCCGCTTTTTGTCAGAATTGCCGTGTTTATTCCGACAAGGTCTCCGTTTGTGTTTATAAGAGCGCCTCCTGAGTTTCCGGGATTTATTGCGGCATCTGTTTGTATGAAATCTTCATAATCGACAATCCCAACATTTGAGCGTCCTGTAGCGCTTATAATCCCCATGGTGACGCTTTTGCCTATTCCAAAAGGATTTCCCATCGCAAGAATAAGATCTCCTATTCTTACACCGTCGGAATCGCCGAATTCTATATAAGGTAATTTTTTTGCGTCAATTTTTATTACGGCAAGGTCGGTTTTACGGTCACGTCCTATTATTTTTGCAGGATAACTCTTGCTTTCATCCACTTCAACTCTTATTCTTCCGGGAAAATTTTCTACGACATGGTTATTTGTGATAATATACCCGTCAGAACTGACTATTACACCTGAACCCAGGCTGTGATAATTCTTTTGCATGGGTTTGTAAATATTTACCCCAAACCTTTTATGTTCAACTTTATAAGGGGTTTTTCTGTCTAAACAAATGTGGACCATTGCCGGAATTGCTTTGCTTACAGCAGAAGGCATTTGATCAAATTTACTTATTACATGATAAGTTTTTTCAAAAGAAGTCTGGTTGTTTTGTCCGGAAAAGATTTTTTCCAGATTCAAATCCCCTGTTAATATAAATATAATAATAAATAGGGTTATCAGGATTAAGAAAAAATTTAAAAACTTTTCCTTTTTGTTCAATTTTAATCTCCTTTATCTGCGGTAAGCATGTCCTGGCGGTAATCTTGGAGCAACTTGCGTTCCCGGTTGAGCCGGTCTTGGTCTTTGTGCTGGTTTAGCCTGAGGAACCGGCTGTTGAGGTTGTTGATATTGTGGCTGCTGCACTTGAGGTTGCTGGTATTGCGGTTGCTGATATCTATATTGTTGTTGAGGATATTGGTATTGCGGGTATCTATAATAAGGATACTGCGGATATTGATAATATTGTCGCGGTTTTTGAACCTGTCTTTGTTGAGGCGTAATCCGAGGTTTTATCGGCTTCCTTTCAGGAACATACGTTCTTTGAGGAAGAGTTACTTTTGGTTTCTTTTTAGGTTTCTTCTTTATTTCCAGCTCTTTTTCAACTACAGGAAGCTTGAATGGCATCGCTGCAATCTTTTTCTTTTCATAATATTTTTCGCTGAAATTTTTCCATAAACCCACACAATAACTACTGTAAACACCGCCTATCGGGTCACTTTCATCATTGCCCAGCCATATAACAGTAGCTGTATCAGATGTGTATCCGGAAAACCAGATGTCTTTAAACTTGTCGGTAGTTCCTGTTTTTCCTGCTACCATTCTGCCTTCCAATCTCGCTTGTTTTCCCGTTCCCTTTTCCACTGCTTCTACAAGCATCATATTAAGCTGTCTCACAAATTTTGAACTAATAACTCTTATTGGCTGTCTTTCACTTAGTTCCAAAAGGTTTCCTTTGTTGTCTATTACAGATCTTATTGGGGTTGGTTCAAGATAAATTCCATCTCTGGCTAGCGTTGTATATGCAGTAGCTACTTCCAGCGGTGAAAGTCCCGATGAACCAAGAACAATAGAATAGCCCCTGTCCATATGACTCCTTATCCCCAAAAGACGGGCTGTTTCTATTACATTGTCCACCCCGGCTTCTAAAGCTATCCTTACAGCCGGCGTGTTTCTCGAAATTGCAAGCGCTTTTTTTGCGGTCATTCTTCCCATAAAACGTCCGTCCCAATTGCGTGGACGCCATACATTCCATTTAGTGCGGTATGAAACCGGCGCGTCTAAAACAATAGTATCAGGAGTTATTAATCCCAGCCTGAGTCCGGTTAAATACACAATAGGCTTGAATCCTGACCCGGTTGCTCTTTTTGAAAGCGTCGCCCGGTTAAATTTACTCTTTTCATAATCAACACCGCCCACTATTGCTTTAATATGACCGGTCTCTACATCAATTGAAACAAGCGCTCCTTCTTTAATCCTTGAATAACGCATCCTGGCAACACCGTCATTAATGGTTTTTTGCGCAATTTCCTGCACCTCAGGGTCCAGTGTTGTGTAAACTTTTAACCCTCCCGTACGCACCACATTCTCTCCGTAACGCTTCCTAAGCAAATAAAGCACATGATCAACAAAATATGGGTATTTTGAATAACCAATTTCCGGAGATTCAAATTTAAGCTCTTTATTAATAGCTTCTTGCTTTTGTTCTTCTGTTATATAACCGTATTTATATAACCTCTCTAATACTATTTGCTGTCGTTGTTTAGCTTCCTCAAAATTTGTGTACGGAGAAAAATGCTCCGGCGCCTTAATGAGCGCAGCTATAAAAGAAGATTCAGCAAGATCAAGATCCTTTGCCTTCTTGTTAAAATATTTTTTCGCCGCCCTCTCTATTCCATATGACCTGCTCCCTAAATAAATTAAATTTACATATTTTTCCAAAATCTCTTCTTTACTGAAATTGTTTTCGATTCTCGAAGCCAGTATCGCCTCTAAAAACTTTCTGTGAAAAGTTTTAGAAGGCACTAAAAAATAATTTTTCGCTAATTGTTGCGTTATGCTGCTCCCGCCTTGAATAGACGAAGCTCCTGTTAAATTATTTACAAAAGCCCTGATTGTTCCTTTTAAATCTACTCCCGTATGATTGTAAAACCTTATGTCTTCTATCGCTATCACTGATCTTAAAAAATGCGGCGAAATTTTGTCCAAAGGCACATATATTCTGTCTTCATCCGCAATAACTTCTGTTATAAGTTCGTCATTAACATCAAAAATTTGTGTAGACTGCTCTGGCTCAAAGTTTTTTACAAGATTTATATCAGGAAGATTCTTTGATACCGCTATTAAAAAAACAGCAACACTGATACTTATTAAAAAAATTACAACTTGAAATGATAATAATGTTGTTTTTATTGCATTGGAAATTATTTTCCCTCGTTCTTTTTCTTCCTGAGTGATATCATCTACAAAATCAAGCCGGTTTATTTTTTTATCTTTCATTGCTGTTCACCCCTAAGAAATTAAAATTCCCCTCTCTGCAATAAAAAGTCCACTTATAAACCGGGAAAAATATCCGGTGTTATAAAATTTTTATCACCTTTTTATTTTACAAACGGATGATCAACAATTTAATGAATCTGCCTTACAAACCAGTCAGGCTATTTTATTTCAGTATATTTTTATAGTAAAACTTGAATTAAAACTTGAATTAAAACTTGAATTAAAACTTGAATTAAAACTTGAATTAAACAACTTTTTTTATCAAATTGTTTTATAAATCCTCAATAATAAGCCATTAACGATAACAAGATAAATTATTTTCTTGCGCCCGCGCAAACTTCTAAATCATCTTCATGTTTGGAAGAGAGGTTTTCCGGGTGAATATCAACATGTTTTAAATTATGAGGAGAATCCAGTTCCTGCATATATTCATGCATTTTTTTATAGTCAAATTCATTTTCCCATCTGGCGATAACAACATTTGCCACACAGTTTCCTATGAGATTTACGGTTGTTCTGCCCATGTCCAGAATGTGGTCAATACCCAGGAGAACCGCTATTCCAATGACTGGAATATTGAAACTGCCCAATGTTCCCGCAAGAACAATTAGAGAAACTCTCGGCACAGCTGCTATGCCTTTGCTTGCTATCATAAAAGTCAACATCATAAGGACTTGCTCCCAAATGGACAGTTCTATGCCAAACATTTGAGCTATAAATATTGCGGCCAGCGCAAGATAAAGAGTGCTTCCGTCCAGATTAAATGAATATCCCGTCGGCATTACAAATCCTACTATTTTTTTAGGGACGCCAAATTTCTCCATTGACTGCATTGCTTTAGGCAGGGCTGCTTCACTGGATGCTGTAGAAAATGCCAGCACTGCAGGGTCTTTAATTGCTTTTAACAGATATAAAAACGGAACTTTCACAATCATGCAGCACACCATTAACACTGCTGTTAAAAAGATTGCCAAAGCCAGATATAGAGAAAATATCAATTTACCGTAATAAATCAGAATTTCTATGCCGTTTTCGCCTATGGAAGAGGCAATAGCTGCGAAAACTCCCACCGGCGCAAATCTCATCACATATTCCGTAAATTTAAACATTACTTTTGATAAGCTTTTTAAAAATTCAAGTATGGGTTTGCCTTTTTCTCCTGTTGAGCCTAAAGCCAGAGCAAAAAATACAGCGAAAAACACAATTTGTATAATATTATTTTTTGCAAAAGCATCAAAAATACTTGTTGGCACTATATCTGTAAAGAAACTGCTGGCTGATACGTCTTTTTGATTTGATTGTATTTGTTCAAATTGTTCTATTTGAGATTCAGTGGCTTCAATTGAGCAATTTATTCCGGGTTGGAGAATATTTGCTGTTGACAGACCTATTAAAAGAGCCAGTGAGGTTGTAAATATAAAATATACAATTGTTTTTGACCCTATATTTCCCAGGCTCTTTGCGTTTCCTTGACCTGCGATCCCTACAACCAGTGTAGAAAAAACTAGGGGCGCAATTATCATTTTTATCATTTGAATAAATAAAAATGCGCCTTTACTTAGTGTTTCTGAAATTGCAGAAAACGCCTTTTCCGGGTCAGGGAGCAATAGACATAACTTAGGATAAACCCAACCAAATATTAAACCGACTACCAGGCTCATCATTATATATTTAGTTAAATTAGATTTTTTTGTTTGAATAGGTTTAATTTCACTCATTTTTTAGCCTTTACAATAAAATGTTTTCAATCTTTTTTTTAAATGCATAAATTAATTAAAATATAAATAAGTGTAAAATTGACTATTTGATATTAAGTCTTTACAAAATAAACCATGTAAAAACCTTATCTGCAAGTCATAATAGCGATACAGTTTTTTTAAACTTCTTAACAAACAGCTTTAAATGATTTTTAATTCTTCCAAAACTTTTTTACAAGTGTCTTCCCAGTTATATTTCTTTGCCGTTTCAAAAGCAGAAAGGCTCATAGCTGTGTGTAAGTCAGGATTTTTTATTAAAAATTCCATTTTTTCTGCAAGATTTTTTGCTCCGCTATTATTTATGTCAAAAGTAAAACCGTTAATTCCCCGTTCAATTATTTCGGAAGCTCCGGCATTTTTGCTTACAATACAGGGTCTTGAACATGACATTGCCTCTAATACACTGAGATTGAATGTATCTTCCCAAGAAGGAACAACCAGACAGTCTACCGATTTGTAAAAAGAAAAAATATTTTCTTGATAATCAAGAAATTCAATATTTTGCGATAAATTATAAATTTTTATAAGAAAATTTACCCCCAAATTTTTTCTGTGTTTGGGATAAATTATTTTTGCTTTAAACCCATAACCTTGTTCCTTAAGGAGTTTAAGTGCCTTTAAAAATACAAACCCGCCTTTTATTCTAAATCCCGGGGCTATTAATCCAAAAATAACAGGTTTGTTCAATTTTATTTCCTCTTTTGATTCAGAAATATCAACTCCCGGATAAATTACGCTTATTTTATCTTCTGAAATACCAAAATTTTCTACAATATCTTGTTTTAATATTTCTGAAACCGTGAAAATTCTTCGATATCCTTGATTAATCCATTTTTTTTGATATTTTATCCGCTGTTTTTTTGTGTTTCGAAATTTATATAAAAATTTTTCAAAAATATTTTTTGTTTTCTTTAGCCTGTTAACAAGCGAATGTCCTTGTAAAAAAGTTATATCAACAGGCGGAGTTATGTTTTCTGAAATAACAAAGTCATAACCTTCCTCTTTAATTCGTTCTTTTACAGCAGAATAAAACGACTCCATTGTCTCCGGTTTGTTATGGTCATAGGGCTCTTTTATAATTTCTATCCGGTTAATATTTTTAGTTTTACTAACATTTGATTCGCTGCAGTAAACATCTATTAAAAAATTTTTCCCGGAAAAATACTTTATTAAATTGGCAAAGAGCTTCTCCCCTCCTCCATGAAAAGTTTTTTCCTGGAACATTCTTATGATAAATGCAATTTTTTTCATTAATTTGTTTTTTCATTATATTTTTTAACAAGATTATTATAACTTGAGTAGCCTGTTATGAGAATTTGTATCCTTTTGATATTATCTAATTTGTGACTCGAGTTAAATAATAATATTTATTCATAAATATTATTAAAAAATTCTTTAGCTTTATTATTATAATAGTCTAGTTTTTGAGGATCTTTTTTGTCTAACATTCTTACCATAAAAGCTGACCTTGGATTTTGTTCAAAAAC
>CAYZIV010000071.1:0-6725 GCA_964478475.1 uncultured Gammaproteobacteria bacterium
CCCCCGAACCCCGGGTACGAGATACGCACACCTCTCGTGGGAAATAGTTTATTTTTAATATTCGTAAGTTTCAAAGCTACTAATCACAAAAAAGCAGGGGCAACACTTACCCCTGCTTTTTGATCGGATTCTATATTTAATAACCCATACCAGGCATTCCGCCGCCCATTCCTTCCATTGAAGGCATTGCGGATTTTTCTTCCGGAATATCTACTATAGCTGCTTCTGTTGTCAGAACCATTGCTGCAATTGATGCAGCGTTTTGAAGCGCTGATCTTGTTACTTTAGCAGGGTCGATGATACCGGTTTTAATCATATCCACATATTCGTTTTTCTGTGCGTCAAACCCGATATTTTCGTCTTTTTCAAGAAGTTCTCTGAGTTTTTCAACTACAACCTGTCCTGAGGAACCTGCGTTATCAGCGATTTGTTTTGCAGGAGCGTCGAGAGCTCTCACAAGAATTTCTGCGCCTGTTCTTTCATCGCCTTCAAGGTCGTTAAGCTTTTGGGCGAGAACTTTTGAAATTTTAACAAGAGTCACGCCGCCGCCTGATACGATACCTTCTTCGATAGCAGCTCTGGTTGCGTTGAGAGCGTCTTCGATTCTGAGTTTTTTGTCTTTAAGTTCAGTTTCAGTTGCGGCTCCTACTTCGATTACAGCCACTCCGCCCGCTAATTTAGCAAGACGTTCCTGAAGTTTTTCTTTATCATATTCGCTGTCTGATTGCTCTATTTGACGTTTAATTTGTTTTGCTCTTTCTGCAACAGCGTCTTTTGTTTCGTCGCCTACAACGATAGTTGTTGTATCCTTGGAAACAGTAACTCTGCGTGCTTTACCCATCATTTGAGTAGTCACATTCTCGAGTTTGAGCCCTAATTCTTCTGTGAAGAGTTCTCCGCCTGTTAAAATAGCGATATCTTCAAGCATTGCTTTTCTTCTATCACCAAATCCTGGAGCTTTAACCGCTACAGCTCTTAAGACTTTTCTCATTGTGTTGACTACCAACGTTGCAAGAGCTTCGCCTTCGATGTCTTCTGCTATAAGTAAAATACCTTTGCCTTCTCTTGCTACCTGCTCTAAAACCGGTACAAGATCAGCTACGATATTGATTTTTTTGTTTACACAAAGAACAAACACGTCTTCGAGAACGGCTTCCATTCTGTCTGTATCTGTTACGAAGTACGGGCTGATGTAACCCTTGTCAAACTGCATACCTTCAACAACTTTTAATTGTGTTCCGGTTGTTTTTGACTCTTCTACTGTGATAACGCCTTCGTTACCGACTTTATCCATAGCATCAGCAATATAGTTGCCTATTGTTTTATCATTGCCTGAAGAAATTGTCGCTACCTGAGCGATAGATTCCTTGGATTCGATTTTTTGGGAATTTTTCTTTACTTCTTCAACCGCATATTCAACGATTTTGTCTATTCCGCGTTTAATACCGATCGGATTAGCGCCTGCTGTTACGTTTTTAAGTCCTTCTCTTACAATTGACTGAGCAAGCACTGCGGCTGTTGTTGTTCCGTCTCCTGCTACGTCGTTTGTCTTGCTGGAAACTTCTTTTACAAGCTGAGCACCGAGGTTTTCAAGGTTATCTTCAAGATCAATCTCTTTAGCGATTGTAATTCCGTCATTAACAATGTGCGGAGCGCCAAATTTTCTGTCTATTATTACGTTACGACCTTTTGGCCCTAATGTAACTTTTACTGCGTTAGCTACCGCGTCTATTCCTGCCACTAACGACTTACGGGCGTCTTCATCAAAAACGATTTTTTTTGCCATTTTTATTAACTCCTTTTATCAAATACTGTTTTTACAAATTTTGTTGAATTATGCTTCGATAATTGCAAGAATATCTTTTATGGAAATAATTTTATATTCTTCATTGTCAACTTTTATATCGGTTCCGCCGTACTTGCTGTAGAGAACAACATCTCCTTTTTTTACATCCATTTGCTCTCTTTCGCCTTTTTCGGTCATTTTTCCTGCTCCAACCGCAAGAACTTCGCCTTTTTGTGGCTTTTCTCTCGCTGAATCAGGAAGTATAATTCCACCCGGTGTTGATTCTGTCTCTTCAATAACTTTTAATACAACTCTGTCCGCTAAAGGCTTAATTTTTAAATCTTTTGACATGTTCTTTTTTTTCCTCCAAATAATACTTAAGTAATGCTAACAAAAACAAGTTTTTTATAATACATATAATTTGAAATATGATTTTAATGCGTTTATTTAACCTGAGTCGCGAATTAATTTTTAATGAAATTTCTCAAAATCCCCGCCCACAGCCACCCTTAAGAGGTGGTTAAAGGCTTCGCCTTTAACAATTCCATATAGATTTTGAGAAATTTCATTAGCCTATCATTGTTTTTCATCTAATTCGCGACTCGAGTTATTTACTAAAATAATGACTTCTTAATTGTATAAAATATAAAAAATTTTCTGTGATTTTAGAAAAATTAATAAAAAATTAATTATTTTCGTAATAAACCCTTTAATTAGTTCTTGCTCTTTTATAAAAATAAGAGTGAGCTGTCCTGGTTATGAAAGCGTTTGAAAACAGGGTGTTTAGAAATTAAATAAAATTTTTATAAATTTTTATAATTTTTAACTGTTTTTTGATATTCTTATTAAATAATCATTAAAAAATTGTAGGTGAAGGAATTTGTGCGGAATAGTAGGATGTGTAGGCCACCAGGATTTAACTTCCTTTTTGCTCGAAGGGCTTGAAAAACTTGAGTATAGAGGATATGACTCTTCAGGTATAGCTTTTCATAGAGGCGATGAAATTACCACTTTTAAAGCTGCAGGCAAACTTGAGAATTTACGCCAACTCTTGAGCGGTTTGGAAAAATATGATTCATACGCAGGAATAGGACATATAAGATGGGCAACTCACGGAATACCCAATGAGATTAATGCTCACCCGCATACCAGTTTTGAAAACAAGGTTTCAATTGTGCATAACGGTATAATTGAAAATTACAAAGAGTTGAAAAAAGAACTTATTCAAAATGGGTATGAGTTTAAATCCCAGACTGACACTGAAGTTATTGTCCATTTGATAGAAGATTGTCTGAATCAGGGAAATAATTTCAATAATGCACTGAGAAAAGCTCTAAAGAAACTTGACGGAGCTTATGCTCTGGGAGTGATTTTTAAGGATAATCCAAAAACTTTATATGCAGCCAGGAAAAGTGCCCCTTTAATCCTGGGAATCGGTAACGGGCAGAATTATATAGCAAGCGATGTTCCTGCTCTTCTTGAGTATACCAAGCAGGTCATTTACCTCGGGGATAGTGAAATAGCTGAAATAACCGACTGTTCTTACAATATTACTGATATTGATGGGAATGTTCTCGAGAAGAAACCGGAAACTCTTCCCTGGGAGCCTGTGAGCATTAGTAAAATGGGTTATAAGCATTTTATGCTCAAAGAAATTCACGAACAGCCTGATGTTATCAGGCAGACCCTTTTTGATAAATTAAGAGGAGTATCTGAGCCGTTGATGTTAAAAGAAGTTCAGTTAACAAACGAATGTCTTGAATCTCTCGACAGAATACAGATTATAGCCTGCGGAACCTCTCTTCATGCTGCTCTTGTCGGTAAATATCTCATTGAAGAATTTACAGGAATTCCTGTGGATGTCGAAGCTTCCAGTGAATACATATATAAGCGGACTATAATAAGTAAAAATTCCATAACTATAGGTGTTTCTCAATCAGGAGAAACTGCTGATACCCTAACTGCAATTAAACAGGCAAGAGATAAGGGTTCTCATGTGCTTGTGATAACCAATCGCCCTGATTCCACAATGGCAAGAGAAGCAGACAGCCTTCTTCCTGTAAATGCAGGCTTTGAAGTCAGCGTTGCGGCTACAAAATCATATACCGCTCAGCTTATGGCTTTTTATTTATTTGCGATTTATCTGGCAGAAATTAAAAAATCCCTGCCGGAACAAGAAATTGTTGATCTAAAAAAAGAACTCATTCAGCTTCCGCAAAAAGTCGAAATGATCCTTAGTGATAAGGATAAAATTCATGATTGTGCGGTAAAGTTCCATAACACAAGGAATTTTATTTATATTGCCAGGGGAATAAATTATCCTGCCGCTCTTGAAGGGGCGTTAAAGCTTAAAGAAATCAGCTACATAAATGCAACCGGCTATCCGGCAGGAGAATTAAAACACGGACCCATCGCTATGCTTGATGAAACAATTCCCGTATTGTCCATTCTTGTCCCAGGCAAGGTTTATGAAAAAGTGTTGTCCAACAGCGAAGAGTCAAAAGCCAGAAATGCCAACATGATTGCGGTTACTTCTGAAGAAGGCGAGCATCTGGATTCGGTTTTTGATTGTATTCTAAAAATTCCGCAGACTAATGAAATTTTTTCCCCCATATTGACATCTATTCCCCTTCAGCTTCTAGCTTATTATATAGCGGAATTTTTAGGTAAAGACGTTGACCAGCCAAGGAATCTTGCCAAGTCTGTTACTGTGGAATAAAAATTAATATGTTTTATAAGGATTTTCGAGTTTTTAAGAATCCTTATTCTTTGACGCTTCTTTTAATGAAGTTTTGTATTTGTTTCTATAGTTATTGAGAGATATAGCTTTTTGGAAATATTCCCGGGCTTTTTCTTTTTTGTCCTGCATTAAACATATTTGTCCTAAATGATAATATGCGTAGTGACTTACGGGATTCATTATTAATGATTTGTTGAAAAATATTTTCGAAATCTTTAATTTGTTCCGCTTCAAAAAATAATATCCGGAATAGTAATAAAAAGCGCTTTTTTCAACTTTTAATTTTTTTGCTTTTCTAAGGAAAATTATAGATTTTCTGTAATCTTCTTTATCTGCCCAGTAACCGGATAAACCAAGATTTAAATTTGGATCATCCGGGTTTAATTCTTCCAGTTTATTAAAATATTCAAGCGATTTTTTATAATTCCCTTTTTCCATGCATACAAAACCAAGAGTCAATAATGTTCCCTGGTCTTCAGGAACTATTTCTAAAACTTTTTCAAAATATTCTAGCGCCTGCTTGTAATTTGCTTTTTCAAAATAAATTAATCCAAGCCCTTTATATAATGGAACTTTATGAGGTGTGTCCGGATATTTTTCCAGAAAATCAAACGTATGAGAAATTGCGGAATCGTATCTTTGAGTTCTGCTGTATGTCGTGATTAGGTTTAATTGAACATTTGCATTATCTTGATCAAGTTCAAACGCTTTTTCTAAATGTTCAAGTCCTTCATTGACCATTCCTTTTTGAAAATAACTTCTGCTCAACCCTGAGTATAGAGAAGCAGAGTCGGGACATAATTTTAATGCCTGTTGAAAATATTTTATCGCCTCATCAGGGTCGTTTTTTTGTACGGCAATATTTGCAAGGTATGCATATGAAGAGATATTTTTTTTATCAAATATAAGTGTGTTCTTAAAACACCTCTCAGCTTTATCCAGTTGTCTTAGCTGAAAATGGCTTATTCCAAGTTTGTAATGAAAATCAGGATTTTGGCTGTTTAATCCCGCCGCTTTTTCAAATCCTTTTATTGCCGTTTCAAAATTGCTTCTGTAAAATTCGATAGTCCCGATTTTATTATAAGCTTGCGGAAAATCAGGTTTAATCATAATCGCTCTTTTGAAATTCAGCAAAGCTTGATCATACTTTTCCAGGGTCTGGTTTATATCTCCTATTTCATAATAAGCCCAGTAATCCCGGGGATTTGTTTGTAAAACCTTTTTATAATTGAAAATAGCTTTCTCGTGCTCATCGTTTTTTTTATACGTGTTTGCAAGCCATTTGTAAAATTCTGACACTGAGGAGTCTGTTTCAACAGCTTTTAAGAAAGTTTCAATCGCTTCATCCAGTCTATTCAATTTATATAAAGATTGCCCTGCATAAAAATATGCCCATTCAAATTCAGGCTCTATTTCTATCACCTTTTTAAAACATTCCAAAGCAAGGTCATAGTTCTCAGAATCGTAATACAACTTCCCCCTGTCAATGAAATAATTAACAACTTTTTTAAAAGGTTTTCTGAACATTTTGGTTTTCCACTCGTTTTCTTTATTATTTTAATGGAATTTTCGTTTCTGGTATACCTTCATAAAAAATTATTTTTGACAGGTTAATAAATTATTTTAAATTTTTAAGTTAATTTATGATTGAGGTTGATTAGACAAAGGATTAGGACCAAACCGGTTCTCTTCTTCATTCCCCTTTTGTGTGTACCAGATAATTAAAGGAATAAGTCCGATTATTGTTATAAAAAGAAGCACCCACCAACCGCTTTTATTAGTGTCATGGAGTCTTCTTACCGCTACAGAAAGATGAGGAAGAAAAACCACTATATCCCATAAATTTATTAGCCCTTCAAGGTCAGTTATCGCTGTGAAAAAACCGATAACCATTCTGCCCAGAAAAATAAAGAGTAAAAAATACCAATATTCAGAACGGGTTGCTCGTCCGGAAAGGTTAATGTAATTTTCAAAACCTGATTTAACTGCTTGAGAAAAATCCATATCTCCTCCTTTTAAATACTAATGTACAAAAGTTTATCCTGCAGAAAAAAATATGTAAATAACCTGCACTTCCGGTTCGTTATATGACTTTGCTTTAAATTAGCAATTAAGTTGATTTAGAGTCCGGTTTTATTGAGCCGTTTTTAATTTCTTTTTCAATTTCTGTATTTAAATAATGGGCCATAGCTGTAGGAG
>CAYZIV010000072.1:0-6714 GCA_964478475.1 uncultured Gammaproteobacteria bacterium
CTATGCGGAACTTCCAAGAGAATTGGAATTGGTCGGAATCCAGGGGTCTTTTGATGTAAAAAGAACTATAATCAAGAATCATTCTTGGGCGTTGACATTTAATAACTTAATAAATAAGGAAATAGAAGTTATAGAAGAAAACAGAGTTTCTTGCGTGATAGCAGATGGAAGACTAGCTCCTGTTATGGCGGCTGAGAAAATGAGCCTGCCCTGTGTTGTTATTACAAATCAAAGTGCCTTCTATCCTTTTTTCGAGAAAGATTCAGCTTTAATAAGGGTGTTTGGTAAATCTTTTGACTGGATTATGAAGACTTGGTTAAGTTCAGCGGAAGAGATTATTATTCCAGATTTTCCGCCTCCGCATACAGTTTGTCTGTATAATTTAAGTAAAAATTTCAAAGTAATGAAAAGGACAAGGTTTGTAGGGCCGCTTGTAAATTTTGATCCTACAAGTTTGGAAAAAGTTGAAAAACCGCATAAAAACTATGTTGTTGTTACGTTAGGAGGGCATTCTTACAGAAAACCTCTTCTGGATAATGTTATAAAAGCCGCTGAATTTTTGGATGATGTCTATTTCGATGTGTTTACAAGCTTAGAAGTGGATAATGTTCCTGATAACGTGAGGATACAAAAGTTCAATCCGAATATTTGTCCTTATATAAATACGGCCGATTTTGTTATAACGCAAGCCGGACACAGCACAGCTATGGAGCTATTGTCTATGGGGAAGCCGTCTATTGTTATTCCTGATTTTAAGCAGATAGAGCAGGAAAATAATGCAAAAAGAATGGAAGAGCTCCAAGTTTCTATAAAAATAGAATATAGTGAGTTATCACCGCAAAGAATCATTGAAGCTGTAAAAAAAATGAATAATGAGCAGGTATATTACGAAAATGCAGAAAAATTTCATAAATATGCTCTGGAAAATCAAGGCAGCAAAAAAACTGCTGAGGTGATCAAAGATTATTCAATGAGATTGCAATATTACTAATTAATGTTATAAAATAGCATTCAGTATAATTTTGATTAAAAAGTTTTTTTAATATATGAATAAAAATAAAAATAGAATGGGAAAAGTAAAAGATCGACTTACTTTAGCGATTTTACTGATATTATCATGGATAATTTTATTTATATTCCAAAAATATTTGCCGGTTCAATCAGGCGTATATGTCCTGCTTGGCTTGATGATTACTTATGCTTGCTTGATACAGGCAGCTGAATATCATCAAAGAAGAAAGATCAGAAAACTTATTAAAAAAGGCGCATATAAAGGTAAGACGCTAGAGAGCCTTAATTATAAGCCTTTTGTAAGTATAGTTATTCCGGCTCATAATGAAGAAAAAGTCATAAAAGATACAGTAGAAAATATATTAGCCCTTAATTACGATAAATATGAATTAATAGTTGTTGACGACAGAAGCACTGATGGAACACCAGACGTAATAAAGCAGTTAAGCGATGAAAATCCTGAAGTTAGTTATTATATTAGGAATGAAAATTCTTTTCCCGGAAAATCCGCTGTTTTAAATGAAATATTTCCTGTAACAAAAGGGGAAGTAATATGCGTATTTGACGCCGATGCAAGAATAGAACCGGATTTTTTAAAAGAAATACTTCCTTACTTAGCAGATTCCGAAGTTGGGGCTGTACAAGCTCGAAAAGTGATTAATAATCGTGATTATAATTTATTAACAAGATGTCAGGATAATGAATATATTTTAGATGCGCATTATCAGGCGAGTAGAGATTCGGTAAAAGGAGCTGTAGAGCTAAGAGGAAATGGCCAGCTTATAAAAAGAGAGGCTTTAATTGACGTTGAGGGTTGGAATAATCATACTATAACTGATGACATTGATTTGTCTACACAACTTCATTTAAAAGGTTGGGATGTAAGGTATGCTGAATATGTAAATGTTTACGAAGAGGGTGTTACAAGAATTTTCCCGCTTCTAAGACAAAGAAGACGTTGGATAGAAGGAAGTATACGAAGATATTTGGATTATTCAACCGACATTTTATTTTCAAAAAAAATTCCATTGAGAGTAAGCATTGATATGTTTGCGTTTGTATCAGAATTTATACTGCCGGTATGGTTATTATCAGAATATTTAATACAGGGGATTAAGTTTGTAAAGGGAGTAGAAGGGGATATATTATATACACTTGCATTGCCTCCAATTATTGCGCTTTTCTTTATATGCGGGCTAATAGTGAGTATTAGAAAATATAAAAACTTCTCGTTGCCTCAAATCATAAAACAAAGCATAGAAACAGGAATTTATATGTTTGTTATATGGATTCCAATGGTCACTTATATTGTGTTAAAGATAATTTTGTCGGCGCGAACTATGGATTGGGGAAAAACAGACCATGGCGTTGAAACTCAGGAGGAAAGACCTCTTGTAGTGAATCAAACTGATTAATTTATTTAGATAAAAATTATAAGGAATAAATTTATGAAAATTCTTATTATTGATGATGATGCATCATCCCGTCAAATGTTTAGAGCTTATTTTGAACAATTTGGGCAATGTGACACTTCTTCACAAGGATATGATGGAATAACGGCATATAAAAATGCTATAAATCAAGGACAAGCTTATGACTTGGTCGTAATTGACATTATTTTACCGGATCTTAGCGGCGATAAAATTATGGAGATTATTCGCACAGAGGAGGATTTGCATAAAATCTCAGATTTATCCCGATCAAAAATTGTTTTAACTACATCATTAGATGATGAAATAAACAGGCAAATTGCAGAAAAACTTACTAAAGGACTGGAAACCTACTATGTGAAATCATTTGCAGTTGAAGGACTTTCTGAGAAATTAGCTGAGTTAGGCATTCAGGTAAATTAAAAATTAGTAATTATTTTGTTACTTATAATGACAAATATAAGTTGATTATTATACGATATCATTAAAAGTATATCGAGGACTCCCGTTAAATGGTATTAAAAAATAATGGATAAACCAACAATTAAAGAATTTAAGAATAATCAAATTAGTTTAAAAGACTTAAAAACTGATTCGAAAATTTATTTTATGGGACTCGGCGGGATTGGGATGAGCGCAATAGCGAGAATTTTGATGCAGGCAGGGTATAAAATTTCGGGTTCCGATCTTAATAAAAATTATTTAATGGAATACTTTGAAAAAGAAGGGGCGGAGGTTTTTACAGGGCATTCTGCGGATAATTTGACTAATTGTTCTGTTGTCGTAAGAAGTTCGGCTATAAAAGAGGATAATCCTGAATATATAAGAGCGGTTGAGAAAACCATCCCGATAGTTCATAGAGCAGAAATGCTCAGGATTTTGATGTCTGAATTTGGCAAGACTTCAGTAGGGGTTACCGGTACTCATGGAAAAACGACCACAACGGGAATGATAGCTTCTATTTTTCATAATTTGGGATTAGACCCCAGTTTTGCAATAGGTGGTGAAATTCCCGGATTGAAAACAAATTCGGCATACGGCAAAGGGGAACATTTTATTTCAGAACTGGATGAAAGTGATGGAACGATTGAGTTATATAGTCCTGAAATAAGTATAATAACAAACCTGGAACTGGAACATGCTGATCATTACAAAGATGGCTTTACTCAACTTCTGGAAACTTTTGAAAGGTTTATAAAAAAAATAAAAGAAACATCAAAAATAATAGTAAATATTGATGACGTCGGAAATTTAAAACTTTTAGAGCGAATAAATGCTGATAATGTCATTACATACAGCATAAAATCTGATAAAGCGGATTATTACGCATCTATAATTGAAACAGCGCCAGCTATAAAGTTCAATGTTTACAAAAATAATCAACTTCTTGGGAAAATTAAGGCGGAAGTTCACGGGGAGCATAATGTTTCTAATGCGTTAGCTGCTGTAGTTGCTTCACTTGAATGTGGTCTTGAGTTTCAGGATATAGCCAGAGTTTTTGCAGAATTTTCAGGGATGAAAAAACGTTTTCAAACAGTGGGATTTGCAAATGGAGCAAGAATCATAGATGATTATGCTCATCATCCGACAGAGATCAGAGCCGCGGTAAAAACTGCAAGAAGAATTGTTGATATTGATAAGACAAACAAAGGTAGGGTTGTAGCGGTATTTCAGCCGCATAGGTATACCAGGCTAGAAAAATTTTGGAATGAATTTTTGAATTCATTCAATGATGCGGATGTTGTTTATGTATGTGATGTTTATTCAGCAGAGGAAAAGCCTATTGAAGATATAAATTCTGAAAAATTTGTAAAACAGTTGAAAAATAATTCATCATACCATATAAAAGGAAGTATTGAAGAAGTTGCGGACGAGCTTTCAGCGCATATTAGAGCTAATGATTTGGTATTAACAATGGGAGCAGGAACTATAACAAAACTCGGCCCGTCTATTGTAAATAAAATAAATGGTGATTCCAGAGATGACAAAAATTTCAAGCATTAAAAAATTTAATGATTATTCATTAAAGGAACATACAACTTTAAAAATCGGGGGGAATGCTCTGGAAGTTTATATACCTGATAGAGTCGAAAATGTATATGAGCTTGTAAATAATTTGGGGAATGACAAAATAACGATCATAGGACAGGGATCAAACATTCTTGTTTCTTCAAAGGGCGTTAGAGAAAAGGTATTGCTCACAAAAAATTTGAAAAATTACGAATTTATAGATAAAACCACGCTAAAAGTGGACTGCGGAATTAAATCCTGTAATCTTGCAAAAATATTATTGGAAAAGAATTTGTCCGGACTGGAGTTTTTAGTAGGCATCCCCGGTTCTGTAGGCGGAGCAGTGACAATGAATTCATCGGCTCACGGACAGGCAATAGAGCACGTTATAGAATCAGCAGAAGTTATTGATTTGGAAACTAATGAGATCTACACTATTAATAAATCTGATCTTAAGCTGAGTTATCGAAATTCGTTTGTTGAAAAAAACCGTCATCTTATATTAAACACAACATTTAAGTTAAAAACAGATGAAAATAAGGCTATAGCTGAAAAAATGGAATTTCACATAAATTACAGAAAAGAAAGACATCCTGCCATTAAAGAACCAAGCGCAGGGAGTACGTTCAGAAACCCGTGTGACGGAGTTTATGCAGGTAAACTCCTCGAAGAATTAGGAGCAAAAAATTGGCGGGAAGGAAACGCAGTAATTTCAGATAAACACTGTAATTTCATTATAAATGTCGGAGGCGCAACTTCTGTTGATGTTTCCAGGCTAATGCATAAAATGCACAGCAGTGTAAAAGAAAAATACGGTTATGATTTAATAGCGGAAATCAGATATCTGGGGGAACCGACTCCGGAAGAAGAGGAAATATGGGAACAATTCACAGTTCATTAAAAATCAAGAAAGATGCGGTAATTGGAGTGCTTTGCGGAGGAATGTCCAGCGAAAGGGAAGTTTCGCTCAGGTCAGGCAAAAATTGTTTTGCTGCATTAAAAAGATTGGGATATGAAAATGCCTGTTTGATTGATGTAAATCAGGATATAGCAAATATTTTGGTTGAAAATAAAATTCAGGTGGCTTTTATTGCCTTACACGGAAAATATGGAGAAGACGGTTGTATACAAGGGCTTCTTGAGATATTGCAAATTCCTTACACGGGATGCGGAGTTAAAGCTAGCTCAATTTGTATGGACAAAGAATTTACCAAAAGAATAATGATAACGCAGGATATTCCTGTAATTTCTTCTGTAATGGTTTATGATTATGATGATGGCTTGGATTTAGAGTATCCGTTGATGGTAAAACCGGTATGTGAAGGGTCAAGTATAGGAATGTCAAAAGTTGACACTAAAGAAGAGCTGGAAGAAGCTGTAAAACTTGCAAAAAATTACAATACCGGAGTTATGCTCGAAAAGTTTATAGAAGGCAAATCAGTAACCGTTGGAGTTCTTGATATCAATGATGAAACTATTGCTACGCCTATACTGGAATTAAGGTCAAAAACAGGATGGTATGACTTTGAGGCGAAGTATACACAAGGGTTGACCGAGTTTATTTTGCCGGCAGAAATAAACAAAGATATAACAGAAAAAGTTCAAAATATTGCGGTAAAAGCTCATAAAGCTGTTGAAGCCCAGGGAATGAGCCGAGTGGATTTTATTATTGACGATAATAATAATGCTTATTTGCTGGAAATTAATACAATTCCAGGGATGACTGATCTTAGTGATTTGCCTGCTCAAGCAAAAGAAATGGGAATTGAATATGATCAGCTTGTGGGAATAATATTGAACAGCGCAGCTTACAAACCATTTTTTAATTTATAAAAATTATTTGATAAAAACATACCCTTTTGTCGGTTATTACTTTATGTCCTTTATGAAATTATTTGAATTAAAGCCCAGGTCATAAAGGTAAATATAATTATGCCGGAAACTATTCCTTGGGATTCTATAAAAACCGCAGCTATACAAACATTTATAATTTTCTGGACAACAATTTTTATTTTAAGGTTTGTAAGTTCCAGGGTATTTAGTCAAAATAGTCCGGAATATTTGTTATTTCTTTTATTATTGGCATCAGGAATGTACAGCGGCATTGTCAGTAGAAATCCTTCAATCTGGACCAGTCTTGCAACAGGTATGACGCTGCTTTTAACAGTGATAATAATTCATAAAATTCCTGTAATAAAAAGATTCATAACAGGAAAACCATTAATACTGGTAAAAAATGGGCAATTAAATGTCAAAGCAATGG